>JAUWPC010000182.1 GCA_030611815.1 Desulfobacteraceae bacterium | reverse complement strand
GCCAATGAGTATGAATATCCCTGTAAGGATATTTTCAAACCTCTTAAGCCCCTTCCGGTTGCTTCGCTTGATAAAGCCCCATTTCACGCCAATACGATAAAACCCGATCCCTACGTGAAGCTCCACCATGGGGAGAAGAATAAGGTAGAACACCAACCAGAATCCCCCCTGGATCCTCGCTGCGCTTTTGGCGGCTGTAATCGGCAGGTCGGTCAGTACGGTCCACATATGAATCGACCCCATGATCAGAATAACCATGGCCGTGAATGCCTGGATCAACCAGAGCCACGTATCAAGATGGTGTAGCATACGGGCATGTTTCCAGATCGTAGATTGTTGTTCCACCCTGAAAGGGACCTTGCGGGCGGCCAAGATGAAATGAAGGAGGAAAGTCGCGCCGATGAGCGGCCCCCCCACCTGGGCCATGTAAGTGTCTTCAAAGAACTTAGCAATGGTATTCATTACTCCAGGGCCAAGATTCACGCTGGCCACAAGGACCATGTGGCTCCACATGAAGAGGATAAGCCCCACACCTGTCAGCATCTGAAGCCAGTCAAATAGTGCTGAAGTAACGCCTGGAGAGCGGACATATATAGTGGTATCGATGGCCATTCTTTAACCCCCGATTAAGATTGCGGATTGATATTGAATTTTTGGGGAATACTAATATTGGGTTAATGTTTTTGTCAAGACGAAACCGAAACCCCCATTTTTTCCTTGACAGAAAAACACAATTTTTCTATAGGTTTCTCTCAAAAGCAATTTGCCTGACAAAGAGTAAGAACCTGGAACCCCGACATGAGCATAGATAAGATACTGGCAGAAAAGAGATCTAAGATTATCAAGAAATGGCGAAACGCTATCATTAAGTCATATCCTGAAGACGGTCAGGGATTCCTGAAAAGAGAAAAGAGTCAATTCGCCAACCCCGTGGGTCTTACCATATCAACAGAGATTGAAACCCTGTATGATGAAATAATTAAAGGTGAGAATACTGAAAAGATTTCATCCTGCCTCGACAGCATTATTAGAATCAGGGCAGTCCAGGACTTCAAACCTTCCCGGGCCGTTGCCTTTGTCCTTCAACTGAAGCAGATCATAAGGGACGAATTGGGAAGCGGTCATTCGGATAAAATGCGTATCCTTGACAACAGAATAGATGAAATTGCTCTCCTGGCCTTTGATGTCTATTCTGCGTGCCGCCAGAAGATCTCTGAAATTCGGGTGAAAGAGGTCAAGAATCAAGTGGGGAAATTATTGGAAAGAGCTAATCTCATAAGCGAGATACCGGAGCAGAGACCGGCTCTTTGAGAAGACAATAAATAGTGGGACAGTTATTTGAAATGAGGTAATGGCCTATGAATTTCGTATTGAGCATTCTATTTTCATCCTTCGCAGTCATAGTGGTTGTCCTGATCCCATGGATAGGCGTTGGGGCATTCGATTTGCGGATCCTTTTTGGGATTATTATCCCATACGCGGCCATGCTCACCTTTTTTGTGGGTATTGTGGTCCGTGTTATTGACTGGAGCCGCTCACCCGTACCATTCAGGATCCCAACCACAGCGGGCCAGGAATGGTCTTTCCCCTGGATCAAATCAAACCCGATTGACAACCCAAAGGGCACAGGGGGGGTCGTTATCAGAATGATTTTCGAAGTACTCACATTCCGGTCCCTCTTCCGGAATACCAGGCTCGAGTACAGGAGAGTCGATGGCGTTCCAAAGATAGATTATGAATGGGAAAAATGGCTCTGGGTGGCCGCCCTCGTTTTCCATTATTCCTTTTTAGTCATTTTTTTGAGGCATTTCAGGTTTTTCACCGAACCCGTGCCCGGTTTTGTAACTCTGCTTCAAAACCTTGACGGGTTTATGCAGATGGGCGCTGCGCCGTTCAATGGTTTTGGCCTCCCCGGAGTTTATCTGACCGATATGCTCCTTATGGCCGCTGTCACATGGCTCCTTTTGAGAAGGATTCTCTATTCCCAGATACGTTATGTCTCCCTCCCCGCCGACTATTTCCCCCTCTTGCTGATTATTGCCCTCGGATTTTCGGGTATGCTCATGCGGTACCTGTTCAGAGTTGATGTTACAGCGGTAAAGGAACTCGCCATCGGCCTGTTCAAGTTTTCCCCGGTTTCGCCCGAAGGGATCGGTGTGATTTTTTATATCCACCTATTCATCCTCTGTGTTTTAATCGCCTATTTCCCCTTCAGCAAACTAATGCATTTGGCCGGGATATTTCTCAGTCCGACAAGGAATCTGTCCAACAACAGCCGCTTTGTCAGGCATGTGAATCCGTGGAATTATCCTGTTCAGACCCACACCTATGATGAATATGAGGATGAGTTCAGGGATAAAATGATAGAGGCCGGCTTACCCGTAGAAAAAGAGGCTGAATCAACAGTAGAAACAGAAGAAAAGGAGTAACCATGGCAGATACCCCAAAACCAGCAGAAATAGCGAAAATTGACCACTATCCATCCCCCTTTGAAAAGGGGTGGATGAATAAACAGGTAGAAATCAAACCTGGCGTCTATTGCTATGCTTCAAAACCAAAAAACCTTGAGTACGTGGGCATGCCCTACCCGAGGGAATGGAATCCTGCTGACGAGGACTGGAAGCTGCCTGAAAACTGGAAAGAGATCATTGAAGAGGGTTTCAAGGATCGTCTTGACAAGTACAGGTCGTTCAAACTCTTTATGGATATCTGTGTCAGGTGCGGGGCGTGTGCTGATAAGTGCCATTTCTTTATCGGTTCTGGCGACCCCAAGAACATGCCGGTACAGAGAGCAGAGCTTCTCAGGTCAGTTTACAGGAAAAACCACACCATAGGCGGAAAGATATTAGGCCCATTCGCGGGCGCGAGAGAACTTACAGAAGACGTGCTTAAGGAGTGGTGGTACTACCTCTACCAGTGCACTGAGTGCCGGCGCTGCTCCGTTTTCTGTCCCTACGGGATTGATACCGCAGAGATAACTATCATTGGCAGGGAGCTGACGAATCTCTTGGGTCTCAACATCGACTGGATCGCCGCGCCCGTTGCAAACTGTTACCGGACAGGAAACCATCTCGGCATTCAGCCCCACGCTTATAAAGATATGATGGATTTCTTTACGGACGAAATTGAGGATATTACCGGTATCCGAATGGAACAGGATTTTAACAGGAAGGGCGCCGAGATACTCTTTATCACGCCTTCGGGTGATGTGTTTGCCGATCCAGGGACATTTACCTGCATGGGCTACATGATGCTTTTCCATTATCTGAAGGAACAGGGTCTTGACATCACATGGAGCACCTACGCCTCAGAGGGTGGTAATTTTGGTTTTTTTACCTCCCACGAGATGGCAAAGAGGCTAAATGCCAAGATGTATGCCGAGGCCAAGCGATTAGGCGTCAAATGGATCTTGGGCGGCGAGTGCGGACACATGTGGCGCGTTCTGAACCAGTATATGGACACCTTTAATGGGCCTCCCGACTCTTTAGAGGAACCGGTTTCGCCCATTACAGGGACCAAATTTGAAAACGCGAAGACCACCAAGATGGTGCATCTTGTGGAATTTACCGCGGACCTCATGAAACATAACAAGCTCAAGTTGGATCCCAGCAGGAATGATCATTTGAAGGTGACATTCCATGACTCCTGTAACACAGCCAGGGGTATGGGTTTTCTTGAGGAGCCCAGGTATGTGATAAAGAATGTGTGTAATAATTTTTATGAAATGCCCCCGGAGACCATCCGTGAACTGACCTTCTGCTGCGGGAGCGGTTCAGGCCTCAATGCCGGGGAAAACATGGAATTGAGGATGCGTGGAGGGTTGCCGAGGGCTAACGCGGTAAAGCACGTCCATGAAAAACACGGCGTTAACATGCTCTCCTGTATCTGCGCCATTGACAGGGCTGTTCTTACGAGCTTGATGGAATACTGGGTGCCAGAGGTGGAAGTCACCGGGGTGCATGAGATGGTAGCTAATGCCCTGGTATTTGATGGGGAAAAGAAGAGAACCACGGATCTGCGTGGCGAACCCCTACCAGGAATGGAGGATGAAGAAGATGTATGATGGAGGTAAGATTATTATCGGCCTGATCATAGGTATCGGTCTGTTTCTTTCCCCTTTCTTCTATAATGCAGGAAAGGCCGCCAAGGCCCCGGAACCAGAGCTTACAGCAATGGCAAAGGAGGCCAAGGTGTGTGTGGCACAGAAGTCGTACATGAGGGAATCTCACTTTACCATGCTGGACGAATGGCGAAACACATCTGTCCGCGATGGGGAGCGGTACTATACGGCCTGGGACGGCAAAAAATACTATAAGAGCCTTCAGGTCACCTGTATGGATTGCCACTCAAATAAGACCAAGTTTTGCGATCAGTGCCACAACTATGTGGATGTGGATCCTTATTGCTGGGACTGTCATATCGTGCCGGAGGAGAAAAAGTGATGGGCGTAGACAGAAGAGAATTCCTGAAAATTGCCGGATATGCCGCCCTTTTTGGACTCGGCGGCAAGGCGGCCATTGACATACTCGCCCCGGGGGAGCTGGAAGCCTCCATGCAGGGCATCCCCCTGACCCAGGGGAAACGGTGGTCCATGGTAATCGATATGCGCAAGTGCCTGAAGCAGCAGGAAGCGGGCAAGGATGGGTGCAAGGAGTGTATGATAGCCTGCCATCGCGAGCATAATGTGCCTGACTGGGGCAATCCAAAACATGCGATTAAATGGATCTGGCAGGACAAATATGAGCATGTATTTCCGGAACACCCCAATCAGTTTATTGACGAGGGTGTCAGACACAAACCCTTTATCCTGTTGTGCAATCACTGCTTAAATCCTCCCTGCGTGAGGGTTTGCCCGACACAGGCCACATTTAAGAGAGAATCTGACGGTATCGTAGCCATGGATATGCATCGCTGTATTGGGTGCCGTTTTTGTATGGCTGCCTGCCCTTATGGCTCCAGAAGCTTTAACTGGGGAGACCCGCGAAAGGCGCCTAAAGAGCTGAACCCTGATTACCCGACCAACCGGGCCTATCCGGAAAGATCAATGGGCGTGGTTGAGAAGTGCAATTTCTGTGTTGAATTGGTAGCCAAGGGTGAGCTTCCCGCGTGTGTGCAGGCATGTGATAAGATTAAGGTCCATGCATTGAACTTCGGGGATCTTGATGCTCCGGAGTCGAATGTAAGAAAACTGCTCAGGGAGCATTATACAATCAGACGCAAACCTGCTCTGGGCACTGAGCCTAACTTATTTTATATTATATGAGGTTATTATGCTTGAAAGAGCTATAAAAGGAACACATGGATACTGGGGATGGCTGATTTTTCTGCTCGCATTGATGGGATTAGGTCTTGGATGCTACCTCTATCAGTTCTTTGAAGGCCTGAAAATAACAGGCATGAGCAGGGATGTTTCATGGGGGCTCTATATCGGCCAGCTTACCTATTTCGTGGGCGTTGCCGCCTCTGGGGTCATGGTGGTGTTACCCTGCTATTTACACGATTATAAGGCGTTTGGGAGGATCACTGTTTTAGGCGAGTTTTTGGCAGTCGCCTCCATCATCATGTGTCTTTTGTTTGTGTTTGTGGACCTTGGTAATCCGGTCAGGATAATGAACGTGATTCTGTACCCCTCCCTCAAGTCCATTCTTTTTTGGGACATGATCGTTTTGAACGTATACATGCTGCTCAACATTATCATCGGATGGAATGTCTTGGCCGCAGAGAGGAAAGGGGTTCACTACCGACAATGGATAAAGGTCTTAATCTATATCTCCATTCCCTGGGCCTTCAGCATCCACACTGTCACGGCGTTTCTTTACGCCGGTATTCCCGGAAGGCATTACTGGTTGACCGCCATTATGGCTGCCCGCTTTCTTTCATCGGCATTCTGCGCCGGCCCTGCCCTTCTTATTCTGTTATGTTTGATAGTCCGAAAGGTGACTAAGTTTGACCCTGGGAAAGAGCAGATCGGGACCTTGGCTATAATCGTGACATATGCCATGATACTCAATGTCTTCTTTTTCATGCTCGAGGTCTTTACCGCATTTTACAGCCAGATACCCGGGCATATGCATCCCATTGTGTTTCTTTTTAAGGGGCTGCAAGGACATGGAAACTTTGTTCCCTGGATGTGGACTGCCGCCGTTTTTGCTATCCTCTCGCTCGTACTATTGATTGTTCCTGCCACTCGGCGGAATGAGGGCACATTGACCGTGGCATGCATAATCCTTATTATTGCCACATGGATTGATAAGGGGTTGGGCCTGATTGTTGGAGGTTTTACCCCCACCCCCTTTCACACAGTAACCGAGTACTGGCCCACTACCCCGGAAATGTTGATTACCATAGGCATTTGGGCAACAGGGTTTTTCGTTCTCACGATTTTGTACAAGATCGCTGTTTCCGTGAAGGAAGAGGTAGCCGCATAATGGAGTCTGGGAACAAGAATGCAACCTTGAATCCCGCTTTCAGCGGGAAACCGTGTCGAAGATCCCGCTGGGCGGGGAACCCGTGAACGGCTACCGGGTAGGGTGCAAAAATTGTCAGTAAAAAGGCTTGACAGGTAAAAACTTGTCTGATAAATAAGCCGCTGAATTGGCTAAAAGGGTGTTTTGCCCGTTAGCAGACAGACAATCATAAGGATATATTTGGGCATTTTTAATTATCATTCAGGAGGTTAAGGCATATGGGTTACGAAGTTGTTGTTGATGCGGAAAAATGTGAAGGATGCGAAGAGTGCATAGAAGTTTGTCCTGTAGATGTGTACGAAATGGAGGATGACAAATCTGTGCCGGTTAATGCTGAAGAGTGTCTCGGATGCGAAAGCTGTATAGAGGTATGTGAACAGGATGCAATTACAATAACCGAAATCTAACGTTTCTTGCAGA
>JAUWPC010000397.1 GCA_030611815.1 Desulfobacteraceae bacterium | reverse complement strand
ATCTCATGAGTAGTGACATTTTGATTTTGATAGTGGAGGCCATGGCGGTTTATTTTCTGGTCCTGTGGGCTCACTCGCTGCGTCACCGTTTCGGTCCCATTTATTTTTACGCACTCATGGGCGGGATCACTGCGATCATGTCTTGGGTAACTGATGCAGGAGCACAAATTCAAGTGGCCGGAATTACTTTCATCATCGGATCAACAGTATTTTATACTGCTTTGCTTTTGGGGGTTTTCGTGGTTTATGTTTTTGACGGTCCCAGGGCAGCGAGGATTGCCATTTTCACCGTGGTTGGAGTTTCCATTCTGGTGCCGCTAATAGCTATGGTCCTGCACTTTCAAATGCATGTCACAGGCCATACTTTACCTGGTTCCATACCGTTACCGAGCCTCCGTATCAATACAGCCTCCGTCCTAACAACAATGCTTGATCTTATATTTTTGGCCATTGCCTGGGAATTTTTGGGTAAACCAAGGCTTCAGATCCAGCTTTGGCTTCGTGTTTTCCTGACCCTGCTCGGCGTTATGTGGTTAGACGTTATACTTTTTGCGACCGGGGCATTTGCCGGCAACCCTGCTTACTTAAGCATCATGAAAGGTACCCTGATCAGCCGTTTCATCATCACAATTTTTGCCTGCCCGTTATTATACGCCTACTTGAACTGGCAAAACAGCAAAAAAGGGATTGCCATTGAGAACCGCCCTGTTCTCTCTATTTTGAAGCAGGTTGCCGAAATCAAGATCGAGCTTTCATTAGCACAGCAGGAAATTGAACAGCGTAAGCGGGTGGAAAGGGAGAGGGACAGGATCATACAAGAACTCCAGGAAACCCTTTCGGAAGTCAAGACGTTGCGCGGTTTCTTACCCATATGCGCCAATTGCAAAAATATCCGTGATGATAAGGGGTATTGGACCCAAATTGAGACATATATTAGCGACCATTCAGAAGCCGAATTCAGCCATAGTATCTGTCCCGAATGCGCAAAAAAGCTCTATCCTGAATTTTATAAGGGTGAGTAAGGATCCGGGCCCGGAGGAACGGCTTTGGTTATCTCCGGAGAGGATTTCGTCTACTGGCGTTTCAGTGGCTCATGGAGTGATGGAGAGCACCAGGAAAAAATCAACAGAAAAGATTGATTTTTTTAGGCAAAACTCCTCCATTCCGATCAAAGCCGGTTTTTGAAGTAGAATCGGCAGATTAAAAATTGTAGAAAACCATGGTCAATCGACAATATTCAACCGTCAATCCAAAGGGAGATTTTCCAATGACCCAGAAACAAACTTACGAAGAACTGGAACAGCGGATCAAAGAGTTAGAAAAAGAGACTGGTACAACTCATGGGCGGCAAGATCGGCGTGGAAAGTGAAGAGGGGAAAGGGAGCACGTTCCAGCTAACCATTCCTCTCAAAAGGCAGAGACAAACAGAGGCCCCGGTGATAACCCGTCAAAGTGTTAGGGGCGCTCATAGCCTGATTGTGGACGATAATACCACCAACCGGACCATCCTGAACAAGACCCTCGTATCGTTTGGGTGTTTTCCCGAAGAAGTGTCAAACGGCAAGGATGCCCTTTCCCTGTTAAATCGGTCCGTTGAAGGGGATCGCACGTTCGATGCCGTCCTCTTAGACCATCAGATGCCGGGTATGGACGGAGAAGATGTGGCCCGGGCTATTCAGACCGATTCGAGGTTGAGGGATCTTTGTCTTTTAATCCTGACGTCCGTAGGACAGCGGGGTGATGCTAAGAAATTCAAGAATTTGGGTTGTTCAGCCTACTTGACAAAACCGGTGCGTCAGTCCCAACTGTTAGACGCCTTAGCCGAGGCCCTGGTGGAAGTGGAAGAACCCGGAAAAGAAGCAAAAGAAAAACCTTCCAGGCCCGATATCATTACCCGGCACAGCTTAGGGGAAGGCGTGGCCCGGAAGGCTTGTATTCTCCTTGCTGAAGACAATGTGGTCAATCAAAAAGTGGCCATGCGGATCTTAGAGAAAGGCGGCCACCGGATAGATGCGGTGGCCAATGGAAGTAAGGCCTTGGAAGCCTTGAACAGGGTTCAATATGACATCGTCCTGATGGATATTCAGATGCCTGAAATGGATGGTTATGCCGCAACGCAGGAAATCCGAAACCCACAGTCCCCAGTCCGCAACATACCGGTCATCGCCATGACCGCCCACGCCATGAAAGGGGACCGGGGGAAATGCCTTGCCGCAGGCATGGACGATTACATTTCCAAGCCCGTTAAGCCCAAAGAACTCTTGGAAATCGTCCAGCGGTGGGCCGGTAAACAGGTTCTCCACCCCATAGTGGAAAATGATAAGCCTCGAGCCCCCATCGATGGACCTGCATAGGAAATTTTGGATGCAGGTGCCGAGGCATTTATTCAGAATAAGACTAAGGCCTGACTGTTGGGCACGGAAAGCCCAACAAAAACTTCGATAAAGGAAAAATAACTCTCATGAAACAGACCGACAGTAAAGCAGGTTACTTCCAACGATTTCAAACATTCGCCATAAACAGGATGGGTTCGCCCTCAGCCATGGAAAAAGATAGCCTCCTTTATTGGCGCGCGCGTATCCTATTTGCGATCCTTTTCGCGGGCTTCCTGTTGGCTTTTTTTGTAGTCATACCGATAATTCCCTTTGTGATCAAGGAAAGACTATGGGGCCTGGCGATCATGGATGGCGCTGCC
>JAUWPC010000398.1 GCA_030611815.1 Desulfobacteraceae bacterium | reverse complement strand
CGGAATGCGAAGTCTAAAAGTGCAATTGTTATGCTCAGTTAATCTCAGTTTCAAAAATCGGCTTGAGCCGAAATGGAGGAGTTTTGCCTAAAAAAAGTCAATCTTTTCTCTTGACTTTTTCCTGGTGCTCTTCCCTATTTCATAATCTTAATCATAATCGTAATCTTACTCAAAACGATTACGATTAAGAGTATGAATCCAAAAACAAATTTCAAATGTGGCAGTTATTTCGTCCTAATTTGTGTGGGGCTTTAAATCCAACAAAGCCTGTCCTATGCTATAACGCCCTTCAGAAAGCCCTCGGCCTCGGGTGGAATAGAAGTAAAATTCACCCTGAAAATCGCAGGACTTTCCGAAACTTTCCTGGTGACTTTGGCATAGAGATCCGGCGTTATCTCCTTTCCTTCATAGTCGGAAACAGAGATCTTGAGGTTTGTCAGCTTGTCGGCGGCGATATCGGCTCGAATCTCCGCTACGTTGTCGAGCATCTTGACCACAGTCCCTTTATGCGTCTCATTGCTTGCGTGTTTTCCCTCGAGGATTGTAAACAGGATGGTAAAAGGGAGTTGCAATTCTGACAGTTCCACCTCAATCTTTTCCGGAAGGAACAGGTTGAATTCGCCTCTGATCCCCCCAACTTCGTAAATAAAAATCGGTTTTTTAACGCCTTTTGGCATAACTTCCATCTGGTCGTCTATTCTTAGAAGATGCTGGCCACATTCTTCCGAGGTATTTTCCGAAATGAAGATCTGACCGCCAACGGTATACGATTCAATCCGCGATGTCAGGTTCACATTTCGACCAACAACACCATACTTCATCCTCTTCTTTGATCCTATATTGCCTACCACCACCTGGCCTGAATTGATGCCGATACCCTGATGTACTTCCGGATAGCCCTTCTCCCTGCACCGTCTGTTGACCTCTGCCATGGCTAATTGCATCTCAACGGCGCACGCCACGGCCCTCTTGGCATCATTGTCTCGCAGGACCGGGGCCCCGAAGATGACAAAGATGGCGTCGCCTATAAATTCATCTATGGTACCCTGATGCTTCAGTATGATCTCGGTCATGGTCTCGAGATAGATATTAATAATACTTACCACATCCTCGGCAGGGAGTCGCTCACCGATGGCCGTAAAGCCGCGAAGGTCTGTCATCATGATAGTTACAAACCGCTTTTCCCCTCCAAGGACCGCCCCTTCAGGTGTTTCAAGAATCGAATTCACGATGTCATCCGAGAGATACTGGCCGAAGGTCTTGCGAATGACCTTGTTTGCCTTTTCGAGTTTGACCTGGGCTTCGTTTCTTTCCAGGAGGTTGATATAGCCCTTTGAATGATAGCGTATTCGGGCTATGATCTCCAGCCGGTCCGGCAGTTTAACCAAATAGTCGTTGGCGCCTAAGGCAAATGCCTCTGCCTTGGTCAGAGCCTCTTCTTTGCTGGAAAGAACGATCAATGGTACGTTGCGGGTGGCCTGATTGGCGCGATAATAACGGACTAAGGTCAAACCATCTATCTCCGGCATAACGAGATCCTGAAGGATAACGGTTGGGTGGATCCTGTTTGCCAATTTGATGGCCTTGGTAGGGTCCTGGCAGTAATGGAAATCGATATCTTGCTCCGGAGCCAACATGCGTCGCACGGCCTCGCCGATCATGGCCTGGTCATCAACAAGCAAAACCGTAATCCGGTGATGCGTCAAGGAGGCTGGTTGTTTATCATTTGTCATTGGTCATTTCTCACTTATCATTAGCCTGCCCCGTGAAATTCATGCTAAGAACAGCGTAGCGCATTTCACTGGGGTCATTGGATTTACGATTGTTGATTGATGATTGTTGATTTGGCTTTCAACGGTTCAGGGGTTTCAATATTCAATATTCAATCTTCAATCTTATTTCACCACTCCCAACTCAAAACCTTCATCTCTGTCTTCCCCTTATTGAGAAATCGCAGGATTGCCGGTCCCATCTCGCCAATGGGGAGGATATCGGCCGCAGCACCTAATTCCTTGGCCGCCTTTGGCATACCATAAATCACACTGGTCGCCTCATCCTGGGCAATGGTGTACCATCCGGCCCTGCGCAATGCTGCCAGCCCTTCTGCCCCATCCCGACCCATACCGGTAAGCAAAACAGCAACCCCCTTTGAAGGCCAAAGCTTGGCAACGCTCTTAAAAAATACATCCACCGAGGGTCGAAAAGGGATATTCCCCGGTTCCCTGGTGTATGCAAGAGTGAGATCCGGGGTGAGAATCAGGTGATCGTTACTCCCCGCCAAAAAAACAGTTGCCAATGCCGGTCGGCAACCCTCAGATGCCAGGCGTACATTTAGATCGGTTTGCGCATTCAGCCAGTCAGCTAAGCCCCCGGAAAATTCGCTATCCACATGCTGGGCAATAACAACCCCTGCCCCGAGTTCTGCCGGCAGGCCGGAGAGTACTTCTGCCAAGGCCTTGGGACCACCTGTGGAGGAACCTATGACGATCAGGGGTGGAACGCTATTGTTTAAAGCCGGCAGAGCGGGTCTCCGCAAGGGGGACAAGGAGGATTGCCTGCTTAGCTTTCCTATCATTTCAATCTTTTTCAGCAAGGCATCTCTCCCCTGTTGGGCCACTGGATCGCTTCCCATAACAGGGATATTTGTTGCATCTAAGGCCCCATGACCCATGGCTTC
>JAUWPC010000223.1 GCA_030611815.1 Desulfobacteraceae bacterium | reverse complement strand
GCGATCTCCTCGGGAGTCACGCCCTCCCTGAGGACCTCCATCCGTTGCATAACCTTGGCAAAGAGGACACCCTCTGCTGCGCTGATCCATTCTAACTGAAGCCGCTCCGGGCGAATCCCCAACTTGGACATCTTCTTGTGTATCTTTTTTATCCGTTTTTCTGTCCAGTGGTTTGCGTCAATGTAGTGGCAATCGCCGATATGGCAGCCGCTTACCAAAATAACAGGAACCCCCTTAAGAAATCCGTCCCATATAAATTTTTCATCCACCCTCCCCGAGCACATGGTGCGGATAAGGCGCACATTGGGAGGGTACTGGAGCCTGGATACACCTGCATAGTCAGCGCCCGCATAGGAGCACCAGTTACACGCAAAGGCCAGGATCTTTTCCTTGGGCTTTTCTTCAAGTAACGCATCGACCTGGCTTAAGATCTGCTCGTCTGTGAAATGGTTCATGATAATAGCGCCGAACGGGCACTCGGCAGCGCAGGTCCCGCACCCGGCACAGGCCGCTGTATTGACCACGGCGGGTGTCTTTCTCTTGATATCCACTTTAATGGCGTTATAGGGGCAGACCTCTGCGCATTTTCCGCATGACTTGCAATGTTCCTCCACCACCATCGAAGTAATCGGTTCGGTGGTAATTTCTCCCCTGTGCATTAGACGGATCGCGCGCGCTGCCGCGGCAGAGGCCTGGGTAACGCTTTCCTTGATATCCTTTGGCCCTTCCGCACAACCGGCGTAGAAGACCCCCCGGGTTGCTGCATCCACCGGTAGCAGCTTGGGGTGGGCCTCCAAAAAGAATCCGTCCGGGGTAAGCTGGAGACCTAAAATCTCCTGGAGCCGTTGCGTACTTGAAGCGGGTTTAATCCCCAGGGCCAATACAAGCATATCCAAGTGGTGAGTTTCGAGTTTGCCCGTGGCAGTGTTCTCTATTGACACCTTCAAGCCTTTATCAGGATCTTCTTCAACCGTGCCCGGAAGACCCCTCAGGTAATGGACTCCTGACCTACGACTCCGCATATAGAGATCCTCAAACCCCTTTCCAAAGGCCCTTATATCAATATAAAAAACCTTGATATCAATGTCAGGGTAGTGCTCTTTAAGCATGAGGGTGCTCTTTACGGTGTTCATACAGCAGACATTAGAGCAGTAGGTCCCACCCTTCTTGGCCGATCGTGAACCCACGCACTGTACGAACCCCACTGACCGTGGACGGCGGCGGTCTGTAGGTCGCAAGACTTCTCCTTTGGTAGGCCCCCCTGCATTGATAAGACGTTCAAACTCAAGGCTGGTAAGTACGTTTTCGAATCTCGCATAAGCGTACTCGTCAAGCTCAGTCGGATCATATACGTCGAGACCGGTGGCGACCACAATCGAACCCACATCCTCCACGATCTCCTTGTCAGACATGTGAAAGTCAATGCAGTCCTTATCGCAGGCCTCTATGCACTTGGCGCAGACGACAGGGTTGTGACCCAAACACTCATTTACATTGATTACATAGGCCGAGGGGACGGCCTGTGGAAATGGTGTAAAAATAGCCCGTCGGGATGAAAGACCTAAGTTGAACTCGTCGGGCCGGACCACGGGGCAGACATTGACACAGTCCCCGCAGGCAGTACATTCCTTTTCATCAACGTAGCGGGCCCTTTTCAGAATGTTGACATGGAAATTACCCACATAGCCCTTTACGTCTACGACTTCGCTGAGGGTGTGAAGTGTGATCCTGGGATGTCGACCGACATCCGTCATCTTCGGTCCGAGTATTCAGATGGAGCAGTCCATGGTGGGAAAGGTCTTATCCAACTGGGCCATAACCCCCCCGATGGTAGGCCTTTTCTCCACTAAAATCACATCATATCCACTGTCTGCGAGGTCGAGGGCCGCCTGGATGCCTGCCACACCACCTCCAATGACCAGGGTCCGTTTGATGAGGGGGAGGGTATCCTCCTTAAGGGGCTGGAGCAGGCGAATGCGCGATACGGACATCTTGACCAGGTCTTCGGCCTTCGTTGTGGCGGCATCGGGCTCATTCATGTGGACCCAGCTACACTGTTCACGAAGGTTGGCCATCTCTAAAAGGTAGGGATTGATTCCTGCCGACTGAAGCATCTTCCTGAAGGTGGGTTCGTGCAGCCTTGGCGAACATGACGCCACGACTACCCGGTCCAGGCCATGTTCAAGAATATCATCTTTGATCTGCTGCTGCCCGGGCTCGGAGCAGGCATAGCCGATATCCTTTGAAATGGTCACGTCGTCGAGGAGAGAGGCGGTCTCGGCCACCCTCTGGCAATCCACAGTCTGCGCAATGTTCAAACCACAATGGCAGACATAGACGCCTATACGGACCTTTTCCTCAAAGTGCTCATCTCCCTTTACAACTACATTCTGTTCCATTTTTCCCTCTGAATCTAATGCAATGTCCCAAAAGTTCTTCCTTACATTTTCGCAAAACAAATTGACCGGATATTCCCCAGATATAACCCGCTTTTATCTTTAAATAAATGCTAATATATTGATAATATCCAACAATTACTTGGATAATGCCGACAATATGGATTAACTGCAGCCTACTAACGTCTTTCTTCAACAATCGAGGTCACCGCCGGATCCCGAATTACGAATTTTATAATTCCGACGGCAAAACCAATGAGAAGATCCTCAAGGTGAAATTCTTTGTTTTCCTTCGTCACTCGTCACTCCTTGATCGTTATTCGATTACTATTACACCGGAAACTTAAATCGCCAATTTTGCAGAAAGAACTTTCAGGACACGGCACTAGTAGGCGGGTCTCCAATCGTCAATCATCAATCCCTACTCCCACTGTATGGTCTTGGCCAGAAGGCTCGTGAGATCAAGCATCTCCATATTGAGCTCTTCTCCTAAGAACGGGTCCTCCATTGCGCAGCGGAGATGAATCTGACATTTGGGGCAGGCAGTGATCAGCAGATCGCTACCTGTATCATGGGCCTGTCGGATACGCTTAACTTGAAGCACCTTACTGAATGAATCGCATCCGGTCCAGGCACTGTTGCCACAGCATATTGCGCTGGTTCCACTGTCCTGCATCTCATTAAAGGAGGCTGGATTAAGCCGGTTGATCAGCTTCCTCGGCAGATCGGGGCGATTCTCAAAACGGCTTAACCTGCATGGGTCCTGAAAAGTCAATTTCTTGTCAAATTTCTTGAAGCCCACTGCCCCCTTATCAATCTCTTTTTCCAGGAGATCGAAGATGTGAGTGACCTTGCAATTAAGGTCAATCCCCTGTTCAGGATAGTCTCTAACAAGGGTCCTGTAACATTCTGGACAGGCCGTTATGATCTCTTCTACCCCTAAGTTATTTATGGCTTCCGCGTTCAGCTTTGCCAATCTCAGGAAATTCGCCCTGTCCCCGGACCATAAAAGATCATGCCCGCAGCATCGCTCATTTTTGAGCAGCGCAGGATGAATGTCAAAAAAATTGAGAAGTCGAAGACTGTCAACGAGGATATCACGTGTTTGTACTCCAAAATAGGTTCTAAAAAAGATATCAAAGTAGGGGGCGCATCCTCCGAAGAACAGGGTCTTGCTATCAGGATCTGTCCGAACGTCCCCGGGAAGCCATCCCCACTGTTTTACCTTAAGATCCTTTGACGTCAT
Source organism: Desulfobacteraceae bacterium (assembly GCA_030611815.1). Lineage (GTDB taxonomy): Bacteria > Desulfobacterota > DSM-4660 > Desulfatiglandales > Desulfatiglandaceae > Desulfacyla. Next base: position 2,164 of record JAUWPC010000223.1, on the reverse strand, counting down.
TGTCCGCATCAGTGAATGAAAAAACCCGCCATGGGATGCATGTCTGTCTGAACCGCTCCTTACCAGTATATCACGCAGATCCCGAATAAACCCGGAGAAATCTACTGCAGGGGGACACCGATCATAACATAGCCCACAGGTCAGGCAGGACCAGACGTCTTCTTGCACTAAAGGAGAATCGATGTCTCCAGCGACCACGGCATTTGCAATGGCCCTTGGGGAGAAAGGCTTTCCTGCGAGGGTCAAGGGGCAGGCGGACGAACACTTCCCACAGTCCTGGCATGCATAAACATCGTGGGTAGATACAATTTTTTTAATGGCCTCGTCCCTTTCAGCCACTGGCATCGATTCCGTGGTCGGCCTTATCGGGCTTGTCCCCATCTCCCCTATTTCCCTTGAAAAGCGTTGCAGAAACTCAAGGAGACGTTCCGGTTCATCGGGCAGGAAGGTAGCTAAACGAAGGCGATCCTTTCCTAAACCTAACAGCTCTAAGATGCCCCGGGTATCCTCCACATGCCCTTGTGCGTTGGTAGTCCCTGTTCCATACCGGCATGCACCCGGTTCACACCCTATCAGGGCTACACCGTTCGCCCCCATTTCAAAGGACTTAAAAAGGAGGGCCTTGCTGATCCTTCCTGTACATGGAATTCGCACCATCTTGATATTATCAGGAATCTGAGCCCCGTTGTCCTGAAGCGTCTGATACGCCGCATGCGGCCCCCAGTTGCACATGAAAAGTATGATATTAAAATCTGTCATGGATATGCTTAATCACTCCATCATCGTTCGTTTGCAGGTATTTGCAGGTTCAGAGGTTCAGAGGCAAACCATCCTTCTTCAACAATCGAGGTCACCGCCGGATCCCGAATTACGAATTTTTACTTTTATTTTGTTTCGCGGTTTTCACGCTTGCGACTGTTTTCCTTCGTCACTCGTCATTCCTTGATCGTTATTCGATTACTATTACACAGGCAACTTAAATTTCCAATTTTGCAGAAAGAACTTTCAGGACACAGCACGAGGGGTTTAGACTCCGACCCGTAGGGGGTTGCTTTTTGTTTTCATCCTGCATCGTACATCCTGCATCCTGTATCGTGCATCCAGCATCAAGCAAATGCCTTAGTTGTTTTCTACAAGTACTGCTCCAAGCAATTGCTCGAGATACTTCTGATTCCGATAGGGGCTGTCAGCCGCGTTTGATGGGCATCCGGAGATACAGTTGCCGCACCCCTTACAGAGGGCCTCGTCTACCATCGCATACCACCCACCCACTGCATTTTCTTGGAGGGTAACCGCTTGATAAGGACAGGTCTGGATACAGCGCCCGCATCCTCGGCAAAGATCTTTATCCACCACTACGGTAAATCCTTTGCTCTGCCTTGGGCCCCGAGGCATAATTGCCGCAGCAAGAGCAGCCGCGGCAGCGCCTGCTTTCCGTTTAGATACATGAATGCCGGGCGGGTAGGCCTTGAAAAGACCGGCGATAGATGTCGCTCCAGGATAGACAAAAGGTATTCCGGGAGTGCCCCGTTCTTGGATTGAGGATGTCAGTATACTGCTCGGGAGCCCCTTCTGGGAAATATAAGGTATCTGCCCTCTTGCCTTTTCTCCTAAGATTATGGCCCCTACCTGTATAACTTGAGAAAATCCTTCTGTTTTCACAAAGATCTGGAAATCACCCAATGTACCGCTCATACCGGTGACCTCAGACCCCTCAAAACAGTGTATATTGGTATGGGGCAATTTTTTTGTTAAAGGCCTGTCCTCATTTCCGAACATAAAGACCTCAAGCCCGGCAGAGGCCAAGGTTTGAGCGCTGTTTACGGCTGATTCTGACTCACCGATTACCGCAGTAGCAAAATTATAGGTCCTCACCGGGGCCGGAAGAGGCCTCAAACTCTTGGCCCTGTTAACGGATCGGGCGATCAGCCCGGTAAAACGCGCCAGGGCAGTAGCGCTGTCTTCCATGAGATACCGCAGCGCCTCACCCCTTAAGTTGCAGGTTTCAACCATGGCCCGGCTAATCCCTGTCCCATGAAAGAGTTGGTCCTTCAGGCGGCTTCTCTGATCCGTGCAGGCGCTGCATACAAAGTCGAGGGGGCAGCACACGCAGGAGGCAAGGACCACCCGGGTAATATCTTTTTCACGAATAGCCTTCAAAATC
>JAUWPC010000122.1 GCA_030611815.1 Desulfobacteraceae bacterium | reverse complement strand
GGATTCCGATGCCAATCGGATATCGCAGGAAAGGGTCATGGTCATGCCCACTCCCAGTGCCGGACCGTTTACCGCGGCCAGGATGGGTTTGGGGAAAAAGGCTAAAATCCTTGGCAGGGAAACATCATAAAAACGGGATGGTTCCCCCGTGCGTTTGAAATGTTCATAGTCGTGTTTCAAACGTTTCAGATCCGCACCCGCGCAAAAAGTCCGGCCTTCGCCCGTCAGGATAACCACACGGACCGCTTCATCGTTTGCTGCCTTTAAGAGTGCCCTTTTCAAGCTGTCTCTCATCTCTTCGTTCAGAACGTTCAGAGCATCGGGTCGATTGAGGGTTATTACGACAATACTCTCTCGGGCGTTATAATGGATGGTTTCGGATTCCAAAAAAAGCCTCCTTAAACGGTGTTGTTTTGAAAAGGTAATAACTCCCGGAATGATTTGTTGAGTTCTGCCCTTTGAATTTGTATTTTTATGAGTTTATGAATTCAGGAGGTTAGGTCAGCGCCAGTTCCACGAACCCAAACCCCGGCCCCCCATACTCCCCAGGGATAAAGGCACCCACAAGGCCCGTCTCACAGGCCTTTTTCCAAACATCTCTGGGATATCTCTCCTCCCTGTCGCAGTCCTTGGCTTTGGGCGCTGAAAATTGCCAGCATCATATCATAACAGAACCTCTCTGCCAATATGGCTTGAATATCTTTAACCGGCAGTAAGAATTAGTTACGTCTTATTCTGTGGCATGAAGTCTCTTTTCTCTTTCGATTCTTTCGCGAAGCCACATTGCCATGAGTTGAGTGTGAGGAACGCCTTTTTTGCGAGCGAGTCGTTTTACCATCGAAATATCAAATGGGTCCAAACGGAGGGAGACCGGTTGACGGGCAGGGCGGGGAACCTTAAAAGGTTCTGCATCATTGAGCAATTCCTGAATTTGCTCAGGACTCTCTCCCGAAATAGCGGTGTCCCACTGGATAGCCTCTTTTTTAAGACCATTTCTTGTCTTTTTTGGAAGTCTGCTCATTTTTTTTCCCTCTTAAAATAGGCTTTCTTGGTGGTGTTTGACATAGGAAAAGCTGTTACACAGCGCCATGCCCCGTATTGGGGATATGGGGCCACAATAAGTTCAATACATGTTCCTGAAGCGTCTGTACCCCACAGACGGTATCTATATTCGGCGGATTTTCCTCGTTTTTTCTTTTGCTTAACGGCTATAGTCGGAAATGGCCCTTCACTGTAATACAACTCTTCAACCTGCTCGGGGCTCAAACCATGTTCAGCAATATGACTGATATTGTCTTCGTCCCAGTCAGGTACAAGACTTTTGTCAGGTTTAATCATGAAAGAAATGTAGCGTAATTATTTGATTACGTCAAGTCTCTTGCTCAGCCTTTCCAGCCTAATCAACAAAAATAATAATCTCTTTTCCATGGACTATCGAAAAGAATGCAAATTTTTTAAAAAAAGTCCTCCAGTTGTGACCGTATATGTCAAACCTCTCTGTTATCATACCTGCGTGTCGCAGCGCAGTTACTGGTTAACGGGTCCAGTTTCCATTGACTTTTAGAGGAGTTAAATATAAACAACAGTCAGCAGTATCCCCGAACCAGGTTTCTTCTTTCAACCCGCTAAGGAAAGAGAATTTGAAATGGTCTATGGTTACCCTAAAACCCTGTTACTCCGAACAGATGGAGAGCGGGGTTTTGTATTTTGTGGCCCCGGCAAAAGATCACAGTGAAAGATATGGGATCAGGAGCGGGAATAAGTCAACAAATTCAACGAAGTAAACTCTATACTCAATACCTTTAATAACCGTCTTATCGCATGATACCATGATGTTTTCTTGATTAACCCCAAGATGAGGATCTCCCATGGATGTCTTTGGATTGCGAAACAGGCTGATACACGATTACTCCGATTACATTCAGAGTTTCATCAATATCAAGGATGCACGGGTTCGAGAATACGTGGATGATAATCTGACCAAGGGTTTTCTGTGGCCAGACCCCCTCATCCAGATGAATCCAGCGTTTGAGGCTGGGGAATGGATCGAAGAGCTCGTCGATCAGGGAATCCTGCACGAGGAATGCTCTCGGATCTTTCGCATCAAAAAAGATAAGGACGACAACGGAAACCCGCTTAGACTTCATCGCCATCAGACCGACGCCATAAGAGCCGCAAAAACAAACAAGAACTATGTCCTGACCACCGGTACTGGTTCAGGGAAAAGCCTGGCCTATATCATTCCTATCGTTGATCACGTTCTCAATATCGGTTCGGGGAAAGGCGTTCAAGCCATCATTGTTTATCCAATGAACGCACTCTGTAATAGCCAGTATGGTGAACTGGAGAAATTTCTTTGCTACGGATATCCGAAAGACCATGAGCCGGTGCGCTTCGCTCGCTACACCGGCCAGGAAAGGGATGAAGAACGACAAGAAATCATCGCGAATCCTCCGGACATCATCCTTACCAACTATGTTATGCTGGAACTCATTCTCACCAGGCCCAGCGAAAAGAACATGATAGAAGCGGCGCGTGGACTCAGATTCCTGGTTCTCGATGAACTCCACACCTACCGCGGACGGCAAGGTGCAGATGTGGCCTTACTTACGCGCCGTCTCAGGAACGCCTGCCAAGCCGTAGACCTTCAATGTATCGGTACGTCTGCGACACTCGCAGGCCCGGGGTCCTACGAAGAACAGAGAAAAGAAATCTCGGATGTGGCTACCAGACTTTTCGGAAGTCCTGTTCTTCCTGAAATGGTCATCGGAGAAACCCTCCGAAGGGCGACTTGGGAAATGGATCTGAATGACCCTCACTTCATAAAACGGCTTAAAGATCGAGTGGGTGACCCGGCACAGCAACCACCACAAAACTACGAAGACTTCATTCAAGACCCCCTTTCCATCTGGATCGAGAATACCTTTGGCGTGACCTCCGAAAAAGAGTTCCATCGGTTGGTCCGAACAACACCCATCAATGTCACCGGTGAAAACGGAGCCGCGGCAAGGCTCAGTGAGGTAACCCAGGTTCCGGCAGAGCGGTGCGTCGCCGCAATTCAGGAAGGCCTCATGGCCGGATACCAATGTCTGGATCCTGACACACGATTTCCTGTTTTTGCCTTCCGGCTCCATCAGTTTATCAGCAGGGGTGATAATGTCTACGCCTCACTGGACCCGATCGAATCTCGACATATCACAGTGCATGGTCAGCAGTATGTGCCGGGCGACAGGGAACGTGTTCTTTTACCTATCGTCTTTTGCCGGGAATGCGGGCAGGAATACTACAGCGTCCGAGTATTCCAAGACCCTAAGAGCAATCAAAAGATTTTTGAGCCCAGGGACTTGGGGGACCGGTTTAACGATGACGAAAGCGAGGCAGGCTTCCTATATTCAAACCCTGCAAAACCCTGGTCTGAAAATCCGGAGGAGATCATCGAGCGTGTCCCCGACGATTGGTTAGAAGAATTCAAAGGGAATCTTCGATTGAAGAAGCATTATCGCAAGTATCTTCCCCAGCGAATTCGTCTATGGCCAAACGGGAAAGGCGCGGATGAGGGTGAAGTCTACACCTATCTTAAAGCCCCGTTTCGCATCTGTCTGAATTGCGGGGTGGCTTATGGCGCAAGGCAGTTGTCTGATATCGGAAAGCTGGCTTCCCTCGGGACAGAGGGTAGAAGCACGGCCACAACCATTTTGAGCCTTGCTGCCGTCAGACATCTCCATAAGGAAGAAACGCTTAAACCCGAGGCCAGGAAACTCCTCAGCTTTACGGATAACCGCCAGGACGCCTCCCTGCAGGCAGGGCATTTCAATGATTTTATCGAAATCGGCCTCCTTCGATCAGCATTGTTCAAAGCAGCAGAGAAGGCCGGGTCAGACGGGCTTTCCCATGATGTTCTCACCCTTCGCGTATTTGATGCATTGAATCTGCCGTGGAAACTGTACGCCCAGGACCCGAGCGTCAAACCCAGGTACGGTGTGAAAGAGGAAACAGACAAGGCCCTCCGGAATATGCTTGGCTATCGGCTTTATTATGATCTCAGGCGGGGCTGGCGCGTAACGGCCCCCAATCTTGAGCAATGCGGTCTCTTGAAAATTGGATATGCCTTCCTCAAGGAGCTTTGCGAAGACGATCAGGAGTGGCAGAAGCGTCACCCGGCACTTGTATCAGCTACCCCAGAGACACGTTACACCGTCTGCAAGGTCCTTCTCGACTACATGCGTCGATCCCTGGCAATCAAGGTGGACTACCTGAGCCCCCAGTATCAGGAGCAAATGAGACTCCAGTCCAACCAACGCCTCGGCGCCCCCTGGGCCATCGACGAAAACGAAACTCTCGTGACTTCCGCCATTTTGTTTCCACGGCCCAGCCGGCGAACCGACTATGGCGGGCATGTCTTCTTATCCCCCAGAGGGCTTTTCGGACAATACCTGCGAAGACCCTCGACTTTTCCTGACCACGGCCAGAAAATGACCCTTGACATGACCCTGGAGTTGATACAGCAGCTCTTGGAATTATTGAGGATTGCAGGTCTCCTGGACCGGATGATGGAGCCAAAAGAGCCGGATGATGTCCCCGGTTATCAAATCCCCGGCGCAGCCCTTCGCTGGTTTGCCGGGGACGGCACGACCCCTTTTCATGACCCCCTGAGGGTGACGGTGATGCCGGAATTTGAGGGACGTGCCAATCCCTTCTTTATATCCTATTACAGGGATATCGCGATCGAGGGAAAGGGCATAGAGGCGAGAGAGCACACGGCCCAGGTCTCTTACGAAGACAGAAAAGAAAGGGAGGACAAATTTCGCGAAGGCCATCTTCCTATTCTCTACTGCTCACCCACTATGGAACTTGGGATCGATATCGCTACATTGAATGTGGTCAATATGCGGAACATTCCGCCGACCCCCGCCAACTATGCCCAGAGAAGCGGTCGGGCAGGACGAAGCGGTCAGCCGGCGCTGGTCTTTTCCTACTGCTCCACCGGCAGCCCCCATGACCAGTATTTCTTTAAACATCCGGAATTGATGGTTTCCGGTGCGGTCTCTCCGCCCAATCTCGACCTTTCAAACGAGGACCTGGTACAAGCCCATGTTCACTCTATTTGGCTTGCCTGTACCGGCCAGTCCTTAGGGACATCGCTTAGAGATATTGTAGATGTAGGCGGGGACAATCCAACGCTGGCGCTTCAGCCCTCGGTCCTGGAGGCTCTTCAAAGCCATACCGCGAGAAAGAAAGCCTTGGTTAACGCTCAGGCTGTGCTTGCATCCATTGAAAAGGACCTTGAAAGTGCTGACTGGTATGCCCAGGGCTGGGTGGAAGATGTCCTCAACAAGGTCATCCTCAGTTTTGAGAATGCCTGTGACCGATGGCGATCCCTCTACCGCGCGGCCATGAACCAGAGGGATGTTCAGCACAAGATTGCAAACGATTTCTCTAGAAAAGTCCAGGACAGAAACCTGGCTAAGCGCCTTCGGGCAGAAGCAGAGGCCCAGATACAGCTCCTCCTGGAATCCTCCAGCGTCATCCGGTCTGATTTCTACAGCTACCGCTATTTTGCCAGTGAAGGGTTCCTGCCCGGATACAATTTTCCCAGACTGCCCCTGTCGGCCTATGTGCCGGGTAGAGGCGCCCGAAGGAAAAGCAGGGATAATTTCCTCTCCCGGCCCCGCTTTTTAGCCATCTCCGAGTTCGGCCCCAGAAGCATCCTCTACCATGAGGGATCCCGTTACATCATCAACAAGGTCATCATGCCGGTAGCGGACAGTACACAGGACGACAATGTGCTTACAACCCTGGCAAAACTCTGCCCCAGATGCGGGTATCTTCATCCGACGCCGAACGGCGGCGGCGCTGATCTGTGCGAGCATTGCGGTGCCCCGCTCGATCCCCCGTTGCGACAGCTCTTTCGGCTCCAGAACGTCTCCACAAGACGGAGGGACCGGATCAACTGCGATGAGGAAGAAAGGCTCAGGATGGGGTATGAGATCAAGACCGGCGTGCGGTTTGCCGTGCATGGCGGAAAACCATCTTTCCGGACAGCCTCGGTCATGAGCCACAAGGGTGAAGAGTTGGGAACCCTCACCTATGGCCACGCTGCCACCATCTGGCGGATCAACTTAGGATGGACTCGTCGAAAGGAGAAGGATAAACATGGGTTCATGCTCGACACTGAACGGGGATACTGGTCCCGGAACGAGCAGACAGAAGAGGAATCCGAAGGAGATCCCATGAGTGCGAGGGTCGAACGGGTCGTCCCCTATGTTGAGGATCGGAAAAACTGTCTTTTTTTTCAGCCTGCTGTCCCTCTTGATGAAACGCAAATGGCCAGCCTGCAAGCCGCACTGAAACAAGCCATTCAGACGTGCTACCAATTAGAGGACAATGAATTAGCCGCAGAACCATTGCCGGATCGCGACGCGCGGAAGGCTATCCTCTTCTACGAGGCATCAGAAGGCGGGGCCGGTGTGCTGCGCCAACTGATCAACGATCAGAAAGGCTTCCCAGACATCATTGGGGCAGCCTTGGAGATCTGCCATTTTGACCCGGACACGGGGGAAGACAAGCGCCGGGCAACCGGGGCAGTGGAAGACTGCGAGGCCGCCTGCTACGACTGCATGATGAGCTATGGGAACCAGCGGGACCACTCTCTTCTGGATCGTCAGGCCATTCACGAATTTCTGATGAAACTCAAGGATGCAAGGGTATCTGCATCCCCTGTGGGTCTTCCGAGGGCTGAGCATCTGAGAAGGCTTATGAACCAGGCCGGTTCAGAACTGGAAAAAAAGTGGCTCCGGTTTCTTGATGATCAGGACCTCCATCTCCCCACCAAGGCCCAGGTTTTCATGGAGTCCTGCAAAACCAGGCCTGACTTCATTTATGAAGAGGCCTACACCCTGGTCTATGTGGACGGTCCTGTCCATGAATTCCCGGATCGTCAGGACCGCGATCAGGCCCAATCCGACTGTCTGGAAGATCTGGGGTATTCCGTCATCCGCTTCAGCCATCAGGATGACTGGCAAAAGGTTGTCTCTACATTCCCCAACCTGTTCGGCCTCAAGAAAGGATAAAAGTTTGTCGTCTTTAGTAAGCACCGCATTTTCGGTTGGATCGCTTGTTAATGCAAGGGGCAGAGAATGGGTTGTGCTCCCCGAGTCCCATGATAATGTCCTGCTCATTCGGCCCCTGGGCGGCCTGGATGATGAAGTAACGGGCATCTGTCTCCCCCTGGAAACGGTCACGCCGGCGGCCTTTTCACCACCAGATCCTGGCAAATTAGGGGACTACCGATCATGTCGCCTTTTGAGGGATGCTGTTCGGCTAGGAGGCTGTCCGAGAATAGACTGGCGACCCATTTTTCCGGAAAAAATTCAATCTGTGCGGTTAGGCAGTTATTTTTTTCACAAGGTTCAGAGGAAAACAGTTTATCATGAAAATACTTGCGCCATTGCATTTAAGTGATTCGCGCGCTGGAGCATGGGAACGAGATTTGTTTCCCTCTGTCCCCTTGTAGCTATTTTCTAACCGCACCGGTGAACAATTTTTGGAAGTATTGCAAAATATATCCTGTCTCTAAATCATAAGTCAATGAAAATACAGCGATAGCGAGACGTGGATAACCAATGATAACAACAACATATAGCATTTTTCATATTGACAACCGCCATATTTTGTGGTATCTCTTTTCACGAGCTAACAGTAAAGGAGAGTACCACAATGAAGATTCCTTTCAAGAAAGATCCGAGCGAGTTTAAGCAAAGAGCACTGTTTGCAACCAATGTGTTTGATTTACTACCGTCTGATCATCAGTGCTATGTTTACGAGGATATATTCGAACAACTTGACACGTCAAGCGTTGAAGAGCAGTTCAGCGTTCACGGTCAAAATGCGTTTCATCCGAGGTTGATAACTGGCATCCTGATATATGCCTACAGCCAAGGGGTTTTCAGTTCTCGCGATATAGAGAAGCGATGTCATGAAGATCTTGGGTTTATGTTCATATCCCATTGTAACTGCCCTAATTTCAGAGTACTAAGTGACTTCAGAAAAGACAACTATGCGTTTTTTAAGGAGTGTTTCAAGCAAAGTGTCCTTTTGGCGATGGCCGCCGGGATGGCATCACTTGGCCATGTAAGTTTAGATGGATCGAAATTCAAGGCAAGCACCTCTAAACACAAGGCGATGAGTTACGGTCGGCTCAAGGCCAAGGAAAAAGAACTGATCGAGGAAATCGAAGACCTGATAGCAAAGGCGGCTAAATGCGATAAAGAAGAAGACGACAAACTCCAGGATAAGAACGGATATGAGATCCCTGAAGAACTAAAGATCAAAGAGAAAAGGCTGGCCAAGATCAAAGAAGCCAAAGATGCATTAGAGAAGAGGGAACAAGTGCTCAATCCGGGCAAGAAAATAGACGACAAGAAGCAGATAAGTTTTGCAGACAAAGAAGCTCGGATCATGGGAAAAAATGGTAATTTTGACTATTCATATAATGGCCAGATAAGTGTTGACGAAGACAATCAAATAATCGTGGGGCAGCATTTAAGTCAAAATCCGAACGATAAACGGGAAGTTGACCCGGCCCTGGAAGACATCAAAGAAACAACAGGTGATCTGCCTGATGAGATGAGCCTTGATAACGGCTATATGTCAGGGAACAATCTTGAATCCTTTGATGGTAAAGAAATTGATGTCTATATAGCAACCGGCAAGGGAGAGAAAAAAGATCAGCGGTCCATCGAAGACTCAAATCGAAAGATTAAGAAACCTGATTTCAATTATGATGAAGGCAAAGATTGTTTTGTTTGTCCAGCTGGCCACACTTTGAAGTTAAAGGCAGAGACAAGTGATGGCAAGAAGGTTTATCAAGGCCATAAAGCTAAATGTGATCTCTGCCCTTATATGGTCAGGTGCTGCAGTTCTAAGAAAGGGGAGCCTCGTACCATACATAGCGACGACAAAGAACCATTACGTCAGAAAATGAGAGAAAAGATGGAGCAAGAATCTTCAAAAGAGATTTACAAAAAGCGAAAGAAGATTGTTGAACCTGTCTTTGGTCAGATAAAGAATACTGGATTTAGAGGTTTTAGCTTGCGGGGTTGCGAAAAGGTAAGTGGTGAATTTTCCTTAGCTTGCGCGGTTCACAACTTCAGAAAGATTGTAAAAGCCATAGTAAGTGGAAAGGTATGCCTTGAATCAAGGGAATTAGCCCCGACGGTGGCCTAAGAGGAGCCACCGAGACCCCATTTCCAGAAAGATTACTGCTGCAAGGGTCATTTTTTTCTGATTTGGGGGGAAATCCGCTTGCCCGAAATGCGGCCTCAATTTTAACAGCCTCATGAAAAGTCGACCACAAAACTTCTAAATACAACATGGAGTGTATATGCTTTAGTTGGATACCATATATTGTGGTGATAGAATCAGAATATTGATTTTCAACGAAATCATCAATTTTTAATGGCCAATTTTTTCGTAACTACGCATTGTCGGACAAGCTCCTAG
>JAUWPC010000065.1 GCA_030611815.1 Desulfobacteraceae bacterium | reverse complement strand
CGATGGTTATAAGATCATCATTCTGTTCGGGCGTTAATATGTTGAGCAGTCGGGACATTTTCTCCTTAGGCCAGACAATTCCCTCAATCTTCAATTGCTTTTGATAGTTTTTAAGGCCGCCCGGAAAATAAGCGATTCTTTATTCTTCTTGTTGTCAGCGGGGATCGTTCTCTTCATATGGCCACTTAAACAGATATTGATTGACTTGTCAATCAATATCTTTCATGTTTTCAGTTAGCATATTTTTTTCGGGGTTCACCACAAATGCATTCATTAGAGGTATCTAATGGAAAACAGAGGGCTTTTTATCAATATTGATTCTTTTGTGATTTTTCTTGCATAATAAAATCAAGTATGATATGAACCCGCAATTGGTTAGGCAACGTGGTGAAATCATGAAAAAAAGAAAGAATCAGATTACCGCTTTTTTGGGTCGAGACACTGAATTTGAAGGAAATCTCTCCTTCAAAGGGATGGTTCGGATTGATGGCCGTTTTAAAGGCGAGATCAATACTGAAGGGACCCTGATCGTGGGAGAGACTGCCGTGATAGATTCTGATATTCATGCCTCTAATGTTATTATCAGCGGGGAAGTTCGCGGACATATAGTTGCGGGAGAGAGAATTGAGATATTATCTCCCGGCAAGGTTTTTGGAGATATAGAGGCTCCTTCGGTGACCATAAATACTGGAGTAGTTTTCGATGGAAATTGTCAGACTCAAAAGCGAGATAAAGTGGTTAATGACAAGGTGGCATTTCTCCAAAAGGCATCTGAGGCAAAAAATGAAGGCTGACGGTCAAAAATGCTTTGACAAGTAGATTTTTTTTTTGTAAAAGGCATCATTTTAGAAAACTTCGCTTTTTCCTGGAAAACAAAGTAATGAAAGGATGTATCTGATATGCTTAACATTGATGGTACCATGTTCCTCCAGATCGCAAATTTCCTCGTTCTTCTCTTTATACTGAATCTTATCCTTTTCCGGCCGATTCGCAGGGTTTTGGCACAGAGAGAAGAAGAGATGAATTCTCGGCAAAAAACGATTGATGACTTTCAGGGTCAGGCCGAAAAAAACGAAAGAGGTATTGAAGAAGGTGTTGTTCAGGCCAGAAAAGAGGGCTATGCCGAAAAGGAGGCCTTAAAGTCCCACGGCTTGGAAGAGGAAAAGGCGATATTGCAGGAGGCTGGCGCAGGGGTAGAACAGAAACTCAGTGCCGCAAAGAAAGAGATAGAGACAAAAATCGCGGTTGCGCGGGAGGCTCTTGAAGGCCAAATTGCCAGTTTTTCTGATGAATTAGCCCAAAAAATACTGGGAAGGAGCATTCAATGATCGGTTTTGAGACGGCAAGGGGAAGATCAATACTCATAGCTGCCTGCACCCTGATTATTTCAGTGGCCTTTTGTGGGCTGGCCTATGCCAGCGGCGGTGGGGATGGAGGACATGGCGGTAGTGTAACAGATCTGCTCTATAGAATTTTAAATTTCGTGCTGATGGTGATCATTCTTGTTGTGGTGGTAAGGAAGACTACGATTAAGGAATTTTTTTCAAACCGGAAGGAAGAGATTCGTAAAAAGTTAGAAGATCTGAAAAGGGATAAGGAGATTGCTGAGAGCCGCTGTAACGAGCTGGAGCAAAAATTCAAGGAATTTGAACTCCAAAAGAAAGAAATCATCGAACAGTTCAAGGCTGATGGGGCATTAGAAAAGAAAAAGATTATTGCGGAAGCCAGGGAGAGGGCCATACAGATCTTAGCTCAAACCGATCTGACCATAGAGCGAGAAATTCAGGCGGCGAGGAACAGGTTGAGGCAAGATGTGGTTGAGCTGGCCGCCACAAGGGCTGAGGAGATCATTGCAGGGCAGATAAAGGAGAGCGATCAGGATAATTTAGTCAATGAATTTATAGAAAGTGTGGAGAAGCTACATTGATTGGTTCAAGGATTTCCAAGAGATACGCCAAGGCTCTGCTCAGTTTAGGGCAGGAAGATGGAAATTACATCGGGTACGGGAAAGACCTTCAGGAATTTGGCAAGTTCTGTTCCGCGCACAACGAATTTTTGAAGGTTGTTGCCAACCAGATCTTTTCCGTTGAGGAGAGAAAGAAGGTGCTTGATGCTGTGCTGGATAAGAGCTCCTTTGCTGATCTGGTTAAAAATTTATTGAGGCTTCTTCTGGATAAGAACCGGATAGGCGGTATTCAGGAGATTTCAGATTACTACTCAAAACTCACCGATGAGATTTCAAATATTACCCGTGCAAATATCGTCACGGCGAAACCTCTAAAAGAAGAGGCCCGGGATAAACTGGCAAAGGCCCTTGCGGGGCTGACTGCAAAAGAGGTCAAGATCGAGGTGGAAGAGGATGAGTCCCTGATCGGGGGGCTTGTCGTCAGAATAGGGGATTTGGTATTGGATGGAAGTGTAAGGGCCCAGATCGAAGGGCTAAAAGAATCATTAAAAAGGGGTGAATATAACTAATGGAGATCAGAGCAGAAGAAATAAGTCAGGTAATCCGAGACCAGATCAAAGACTACGAAAAAAAGGTCGAGGTGAGTGAGACCGGGACCGTACTCTCTGTGGGTGACGGCATTGCTCGCATCTACGGGATTGAAAAGGCCATGGCCATGGAAATGGTTGAGTTTTCAGGCGGCATCTTCGGTCTCTGCCTTAATCTGGAGGAGGATAACGTGGGTGTCGCCATCATGGGGGATGACTCCAAGATCAAGGAGGGCGACACGGTCAAGAGGACGGGCAAGATTGCCGAGATCCCTGTTGGCGATGCGGTTCTCGGTAGGGTTATCGACGCTGTGGGCCAGCCCCTTGATGGAAAAGGTCCCATAGAAGCAACGGAATTCAGACGTGTCGAAATGGTCGCGCCAGGCGTTATTGAACGCCAACCGGTGCAGGAGCCGATGTATACGGGGATTAAGGCCATTGATGCCATGACCCCGGTTGGAAGGGGACAGCGGGAACTGATCATCGGCGACCGGCAGATCGGAAAAACGGCCATTTGTGTGGATGCCATTATTAATCAGAAAGATACGGACGTCTATTGCATTTATGTTGCCACAGGCCAGAAGAAATCGACAGTGGCCCAGGTCGTTGACATCCTGGAACGTCATGGGGCCATGGAATATACCACGGTTGTGGCCGCCTGCGCCAGTGACCCTGCCACCCAGCAGTTTATCTCTCCCTATTCCGGGTGTTCCATTGGTGAATATTATCGGGACCAGGGAAAACACGCCTTGATCCTCTATGACGATCTCTCCAAACAGGCCGTTGCTTACAGGCAGGTTTCACTCCTCCTGAGGCGACCCCCGGGCCGGGAGGCATTCCCTGGAGATATTTTCTACAATCATTCCCGTCTGTTGGAACGGGCCGCCAAACTGAATGATGAATTGGGAGGCGGATCTCTGACGGCCCTTCCTATCATCGAAACCCAGGCCGGTGACGTCTCGGCCTATATCCCCACCAACGTGATTTCCATTACCGACGGTCAGGTCTACTTGGAGCCGAACCTCTTCTTTTCGGGTGTTCGTCCTGCCATTAACGTGGGGCTCTCCGTATCCCGTGTCGGGGGCGCCGCCCAGACAAAGGCGATGAAAAAGGTGGCGGGAACGCTTCGCCTTGACATGGCCCAGTTCAGGGAATTAGAGGCGTTTGCCCAGTTTGGCAGTGACCTGGACAAGGTGACGCTGCAACAGCTCAAGAGGGGCCGGAGGCTTGTTGAAGTCCTGAAACAGCCCCAGTATCAGCCCATGGCGGCCGAAAGACAGGTCGCTATCCTCTTTGCCGGCGCGAACGGGTACTTAGATGAGTGGCCTGAAGATGCCGTGGCTGGCTATGAAAAGCAGATGTTGGAGTTCATGGACAGCAAGTATCCTGAAATCCTGAAAGACATCAAGGAAACCGGCGATATTTCAGAGGAGACGGACGGGAAGCTAAAGAAGGCCCTTGATGAATTCAAGGGGATTTTCCAATCGGCTGCTTAGTAATTGAGTTTGGTTGGTTTGTTGAGTTTATATAGGGCTATCGGCTTCCAAAAAACAGAATAAACCCTATGACACAATGAGTTAATATAGTGTCTGAACGAAATGACTTCCGTGTTTCATAATCTTAATCATAATCGTAATCTTACTCAAAACGATTATGATTAAGATTACGATTAAGAGTATGAATCCAAAAACAAATTTTAACTGTGGCAGTTATTTCGTCCTAATTTGTGTGAGTTTTTAAATCCAAAATCGTACCTGAACAGGGTTTTCGGTCAGACACTAATATAAGAAGAGAGAAAGGCTACATGGCAACCTTAAGAGATATACAGCAGAAGATAGGCGCTTTCAAGAAGACGAGGCAGATTACCAGGGCCATGAATATGGTGGCTGCGGCCAAGCTCCGCGGCGCCCAGATGAGGATGGAGGGCTTTGAACCCTATGCAACAAAGTTCTCCGAGGTGCTCGGCAACCTGGCTACCCGGATTGAGCCTGATATTCATCCCTTGCTGGTAAAGAAGGAAGAGGTCGCCCGGGTTGAGTTGCTTCACTTCACGGGCGACAGAGGTCTGTGCGGCAGTTTCAACGCCAACCTCATCAACTTGGCCGGGAAGTGGATTAAGGAAGAGCAGGGCAAAGGGATAGGGTGTAAGTTGACCACGGTTGGAAAAAAGGGGAGGGATTATTTTCGGAAGAAAAACTATGACGTGATCGACAGTCATACTAATTTGTACGGCAATGTGGATATATCTTTCATCAATCAGATGACCGGAGGCTTTATTGACCGGTACTCAGGGGGTGAGTGCGATGAAGTCTATTTGATCTACAGCCGATTTGTCAGTATGAGTAAACAGATTCCCACGTTAATTAAATTGATCCCGATTGAGCCTCCAAAGATGGAGGAGGGAGAACAGAATCTGGAGGGTTCCGCAGAATATCTCTGTGAGCCTGATCCCGAGTCTCTGCTGATTGAACTCCTGCCCAAACATATCAGTGTCCAGATATATAACGCATTCCTGCAAAACGAGACGAGTGAACATGCAGCCCGGATGGCCGCCATGGACAACGCGTCCAAAAATTGTAACGATCTTATAGACAGTCTTACCTTGGTATACAACAAAGCACGACAGGCGGCCATTACGGCTGAACTGATGGATATCGTGGGTGGTGCCGAGGCCTTGAAGGGATAAAGGAATGTAGAATTATCTTCCTAAACCCCTATTTATTTAAAATGCTATATTTAAGGAGGTCTTAATTTAACCATGAATGAGGGCAAATTAATTCAAGTCATAGGTCCGGTTGTTGATGTGGAGTTCGCAGACGGGGAACTCCCGGCAATTTTCACAGCGCTTCTTCTCACTAATTCAGCCATTGACGACACAGAGGACAACCTTGTTGTGGAGGTGGCCCAGCATTTGGGCGACAATGTGGTACGGTGCATTGCCATGGACGTGACAGACGGTCTTGTGAGAGGCATGAAGGTCAAGAATACGGAGAAACAGATTCAGATGCCTGTTGGAGACCCCGTGTTAGGTCGTATCCTTAATGTGGTGGGGAAACCGGTTGACGGACTGGGGCCTGTCAATGCCACGGAATTCTACCCGATTCACCGGGATGCCCCTGCATTTGAGGATCAGGACACCAGTGTAAGCGTCCTTGAGACGGGCGTAAAGGTGATTGATCTCTTGGTGCCCTTTCCCCGTGGTGGAAAAATGGGGATGTTCGGCGGCGCCGGTGTGGGCAAGACTGTTGTTATGATGGAGATGATCCACAATATCGCCATGCAGCACGGTGGTATCAGCGTATTTGCCGGTGTTGGTGAGAGGACCAGAGAGGGGAATGACCTCTATCTGGAAATGAAGGAATCGGGTGTTCTTCCAAAGGCTGCCCTGATTTATGGGCAGATGACAGAACCCCCTGGAGCACGCGCGCGAGTGGCTCTTTCGGCCCTTACTGCGGCTGAATATTACAGGGATGAGAAAGGCCAGGACGTACTCCTGTTTATCGATAATATTTTCCGTTTTACCCAGGCAGGCTCAGAGGTTTCCGCCCTCCTCGGCCGTATCCCATCTGCGGTTGGGTACCAGCCTACCTTGGGGACCGACTTAGGTGAGCTTCAGGAGAGGATTACCTCGACAAACAAGGGATCCATTACATCGGTACAGTGTGTATATGTTCCCGCCGATGACTTGACCGACCCGGCCCCGGCTACGACCTTTGCCCATTTGGACGGTACAGTGGTTCTTTCGAGACAGATCACCGAGCTTGGTATCTATCCTGCGGTTGATCCCTTGGATTCCACATCTCGAATCCTTGATCCGAATGTGCTTGGGGAAGAGCACTATGCCACATCAAGACAGGTCCAGCAGATACTCCAGAAATACAAGGATCTTCAGGATATTATCGCTATTCTCGGAATGGATGAGCTATCTGACGAAGACAAGCTCACGGTGGGCAGGGCTCGCCGTATGCAGCGCTTTTTGTCCCAGCCCTTCCATGTGGCCGAGACCTTTACGGGCACCGCAGGCAAATATGTCCCGGTGAAGGAGACGGTCCAGGGATTTAAGGAGATTATCGAAGGCAAGCATGATGACCTGCCAGAGGCAGCCTTTTATATGGTAGGGAACATCGAAGAGGCCCAGAAAAAGGCTGAACGAATGGCTGCGGCGAGCAAGTAGAGGTAAATATTAATGGGAAAACTACATTTAGAAGTTGTGACCCCTGAAAAGGTGATGATAAGCCAGGAAGTGGATATTGTGGTTGCGCCCGGTTCTATAGGAGAATTCGGCGTTTTGGAGGGGCACGTGCCTTTTCTTTCCGGGATTGTTCCAGGCGAGCTGCGTTATTCATCGGCTAATCAAACAGAGCATTTTGTCGTGACAACGGGTTTTGCCGAAGTTTCCGACAACCGGGTCTCTGTCCTTGTTGACGCGGCAGAGAAGGCCTCTGAGATAGATGTTGAACGCGCACAGAAGGCAAGGGATAGGGCTGAAGAAAGATTAGCAAAGGATAGAGGATCCGAAGACCTCGACTTTATCAGGGCAGAGGCTGCGCTAAAGAGGGCCATGTTACGTATTCGAGTCGCAGAGAAGAAGATATAATACCAGAATTTCATAGGAAATTTTAAAAGAAGGCAGGCGCAAAGGCGCTTGCCTTTTTTATTTATTGACCTTTTTATGTTTCAGGGATATTATAAAATTATTGGAGTAGGAAATTGCCCACTTAATCCCATTAACCAGAATGTTTGGTTTAGTTTATTGTCCAGTAAGTTGGCCATATGGTGGGTGCTTTCTATAATTTAGGAAAAGATTGAGAGGTTTGATTCGATATGGAGAGTGGAGAAGAGACCAGGCAGTACAAAGTTTGGAATTCTTTGAATTCAGAAGAAGGGGTTGATCAATTCCAATTGCTCGAAGATAAGATTGACAACCTTATTGAAATGATAAAGAGCCTAAAAAAAGAAAAGGAATCTTTTGCTGAGAAGTTTCAGATTCAAGAGGAGAAATTGGCTGATCTGACCAAGGAGGTGGAAGGTCTGAAATCAGGCAGAGATAAGGCTAAACAGAGGATTCTTGCTCTCTTGGAGAAGATGGAACAGATCGATGAATAGAGCGAATGACTCGGTTATAGTGTGAGGAGAATATCATCGTAATTAGCTCACATTATTGGAGATATGGAAAAGCCTATTAGAATCAGAATCCTTGATCACGAGTATCTTTTGAGGAGCGATGAAGATGAGGCGCGAGTCAACGAGATCGCACAATTTGTAAACGTCAAATTAGGGGAGATCAGGGATACCGGGGGGAGGCTCTCTGAGGGGAAGGTGGCCATATTGGCTGCTTTTCATATTGCGAGCGATTATTTTCAGGTATTAAGAGAACGTGATGAGCTGATAAAAGATGTTCAAGATAGGGCACGTTCGCTTAATTCCCAGATTGATGCCTTAGCTGAATAGGTGATCTTCTCTCTAAAGGTGATACGCCCGTAAAAAGTCCTTTTTACGGGCAATTGCGAATTACTGTCAGTTAGTTAGCTATAGGAGGATTACTCTGAATCCTGAACTTTTTGACTTTTTGCGAGACCATCAAAGGTATTAGCCGTAATAAACAGATGCACGGGAGAATATTTCTCCGGGCTCATAATGTTTCGGTGTAGATTCATTTTGTGTTTCGGGGAGTTTATATATGTGGGGATTAAGGGTTAATCGGGATAATTACACTGAGTGTTAGTGATATATTTATTGAGTCAAACAAAGATAGGTATTGCGTGAATGGTGTCAATGGTTTTCGAGAGACTACTAAAGGATCTGTGAAGTAGCGCATCTCTACAGGGACGTTTTCAGCCCCTATTATCCCCCCTTTGTAGTCCGGATGATCTACTCTTTTGTCTGGATTACCCCTTTTTCCTTTCATCCTTACTCCTCTCAGAGGCCTGTGCCTCGTGCCTTTTGGGCTGGCGCTTGGAGCGTACCGAATTCCGGTTTATACGGGTGATGTTTATCATTATCAGGAGCGTGAAATCATGATGGATGTGAGCGCCGTTTATATAATTTTGGTTGTGGGGGCAGGATTAATTGCCGGGGTCGTCATTGGCTTCTTTGTCCGCAAGAATCTTGTGGAAAGCAGGGTGGAGGCCATAGAAAAATACTCTAAAAAAGTGTTGGCCGAGGCCCAGAAAGAGGCTAAGACAACAAAGAGAGAAGCCGCTCTTCAAGCCAAGGACACTCTTTATCAGATGAAGGTTGAATTTGAAAAGGAGACCAAGGAGAAGAAAGAGGCTCTGTTGGTCCAGGAGAACCGCCTGCTTCAAAAGACGGAAACCTGGGATAAAAAGATTGAACAATTAGAAAAAAGAGAAGAGAGGATTTCAGAAAAGGAAAGAGGCGTTGAAAGGACTGAAAAGGAGATAAGAAAAAAAGAGGGGGAGTATAAACGTCTTGTTACAGAGCAGAGAAGACAATTGGAGCGGTTGGCAGGCATTTCCGCGGAAGATGCCAAGCAGATTCTCGTCAATTCAATGGAATTGGAGGCCAAGCATGATGCCGCAAAAACGATACGAAGGATTGAAAACGAGGCGAGATCTGAGGCAGATCGTAAGTCGCAGGAGATCATTGCTTTGGCAGTAAAAAGATATTCCGGGGATTATGCAGCTGAAAAAATAGTCTCTGTAGTTAACCTTCCAAATGAGGAGATGAAGGGGAGGATTATTGGCAGGGAGGGAAGAAACATTCGAGCTATTGAAGCTGCCACTGGTATTGATCTTATTATCGACGATACCCCCGAAGCGGTTATATTGTCAGGATTTAACCCTGTGAGAAGGCAGGTTGCAAAGATTTCATTAGAGAGGCTCATTGATGACGGCAGGATTCACCCTGCCAGGATAGAGGAGGTCGTCTCCAAGGCAAACAAGGAGATTGAAGCGAGTATTAAGGAGGCCGGAGAGCAGGCCACATTCGACGTCGGGGTTCATGGTATTAGTCATGAACTTGTCAAACTTATCGGTCGACTCAAGTATCGTTCAAGCTATGCTCAGAATGTGCTTCAGCATTCAATGGAAGTGAGCTTTCTTTGTGGTGTTATGGCCGCCGAGCTTGGGTTGAACGTAAAACAGGCGAAAAGAGCGGGGCTTCTTCACGATATCGGGAAGGCAGTGGACCATGAGGTGGAGGGGCCTCATGCAGTTATTGGGGCGGATCTGGCAAGGAGGCATGGTGAGGCGACCCAGGTAATTCACGCCATCGCTGCCCATCATGAAGATGTTCAACCGGAGTCTGTTTTAGCGGTTTTGGTGCAGGCCGCTGACACCTTGTCCGGGGCAAGGCCAGGCGCACGCCAGGAAATGTTAGAGTCCTATGTTAAGAGACTGGAAAAGCTCGAGGAGATTGCCACGTCTTTTCATGGGGTCAACAAATCTTTTGCAATTCAGGCCGGCCGTGAGATTCGAATTATGGTTGAAGGAAAAATCATTGATGATGATCAGGCCTATATGCTCTGCAATGATATTGCAAAGAAGATAGAAAAAGAGCTGACGTATCCGGGCCAGATCAAGGTGACAGTGATTCGCGAAACCAGGGCGGTGGGGTATGCCAAGTAATAAAAGTGCCTAAAGTGCCTAAAGTTGATGGCCTCAAAAAGTCACGAAGTTCCTTAACTTTAGGCACTTCAAACTCTAAACTTTGCGTACTTTATCCACTTAAATCAGCGTACCTTCCAGGACCAACAAGAACAGGCCACCTCCTTTCAGTTCTCAATCGGAAATTCAAATACGACTTCTTTGTTATGATCCTGGTTTGAAATGTGAGTCCTTTCCATGAAGGTTACGCGATCATTCTGATCAATTAACAGGAGTGTGGATGATCTGGTGCCGTAGTTTGGGCTGGAAATGAAGATGGGCGAGAGGATTCTTTCCCATTCAAGCCCCACGCCGGTATCAGGCAGACTATCGTCACCGGGGATCGACCGGTCGAAGAGCATGTCAAAAAGCGATTCCGGGGAAGGGCCTGTTTGGTCTGACAGGAGCTTTTTTAGGGCAGCCTTCCCTCGAGAGACCTTGGGCCACGAGGTATCCAAAAGATGGTTGCTCACACCATATATGCCGGGTACAAGACAGTGTGTGCCATCTCCCCTGTTTGAATACCAGTAGATTTGATCTTTAGTTCCAACAATAAGGTTGAATCCGTTATAACCCCCTGCTTTTAGATCCAGTCCGGCAAGATATTCTTCTGGTTTCTCTTCACCTGTCAGGAAATTGCTCACTAATTCCCCCCTGGAAGGCGCATGGCTCTTGAGAGATGCCGGGTCGCGATAATTGGTGACGGCCGCGATCCTACCCTTTTTAGTGATCCCAAACCATGTTCTCCCGGCGCGCAGATCCCTCCCGGCAAGGAGGTCACGCCTATCATCCCAGAAGGACGCGGGGGCTGTCGGACGGTCGTAGTATTCGTCCCGGTTTGCCGCAATAACCAGTTTGTAAACAGGATGGGATTTTAATGCTAAGAGGAGGAGACACATTGGTTTCCCCGGATAAACCGGAATTACGAATTTAGGGATTGAGGAATTGAGGAATTAAAAAATTTCCTTAACGTAATCCGTGAAGCCCGAACCCTGATCGAAAACTAAGCAGGTCGCAAAAGTTTAACCCTTTTCAATACCGTCGGAAATCCTTTCTATTACTGGCTTATCGGGCATTGTAAAGAATTTCTTGTGTTTTTTGCTCAAGACTTAATTGGTAACTGTCTAAATCCCTGAATTCCTCAATTCCTCAATCCCTAAATTCCTGAATCCATGTAAAAAGGACTTTTTACATGGCCATCAATACATGAGGTTGGGCAGAAACAGGATGATCTGAGGAAAGATCATCAGGATAATAATTCCAACGATCACAGCTAACAAAAAGGGGAATATCCCTTTGAATATGGATTCGAGGGGGACTTCGCCAATGACGTTCTTGGCCACGCCATAAACCACATAGACATTGATACCCACCGGCGGTGTGATCACACCCATCTCCGTCACCATCACGATGATCAGGCCGAACCATATCGGATCGTAGCCCAGGCCGGTGACTAAGGGATAGAAAATCGGAACGGTGAGCATGACTAAGGCGAGCGCATCCATAAAACAGCCGCCAAAGAAGTAGATCAGCACGATTATCGTCAGAATCATATATGGGGCCAGGTCAAACCCCCCAACCCAGGCTGCCAAGTTAAAGGGTATCCTGGTAACGGCAAGAAATTTTCCGAAGATGACGGCCCCGGCTATCAGCATCATGACCATGCATGAGGTCCTGAGGGTCTCGTAAAGGGACTTGACAAACCCCTCCCAGGTAAGCTGGCGCCTGATCAAAGATACCGCTAAAACGCCGAAGGCCCCTACTGCTGCTGCCTCGGTGGGGGTAAACAGCCCTATGAACAGACCTCCTATGACCAGAATGAAGACGGCTAAGGTTTCGCCCATGCCTAAGAGCGACTTCATCTTTTGCTCCCAGGTAAATCTCTCTCCGGCAGGACCTTGTTCCGGATTCAGCCTGCATCTTATGTATATGGAAATGATAAAAAGGATGGTGACGAGAATGGCGGGTATGATCCCTGCAACAAATAGCTTCCCTATGGATTGTTCCGTCAGGATACCGTATACGATCAGCACAATACTGGGCGGCATGATCATGCCTAAGCCCCCGCCCGATGCCACTGCACCGGTGGCCAATTCATCAG
>JAUWPC010000114.1 GCA_030611815.1 Desulfobacteraceae bacterium | reverse complement strand
TGGATGTTGTTTTTGATTCTCTTTCTCTTCCCGGGGGCAGCCTCTGGCCGGATATATATAGATGTCAATGCCCCCTCCATTCCTAAATTTAATATTGCCATCCCCGACTTCAAGAATTTGGGCATCGACAAAAAGCATTCTGAATTGTCAACAAAGATGCCCGGAGTAATATCTAACGACCTTGACCTCAGCGGCTATTTCAACCCTATGGACAAGGAGGCGTTTCTGGATGAAAAGGGAGGGGCCCTGACCTCAGAAGGGATCAATTTTAAGGACTGGTCTGTTATTGGTGCGGAACTCCTCTTGACAGGGGGGTATACCTGCATCGGGAGTCGCTTAGAGGTGGAGATCAGGCTGTTCGACGTATTTTGGGGACGTCAGATCCTGGGGAAGAGGGCGCTCGGAGACATCAGCGGTTACCGTCACCTGATGCACCGGATTTCAAACGAAATAATCCTGAGATTGACCGGTCACAACGGTATCTCCCTTACCAAGCTTGCTTTTGTTGGAAATGCTACTGGAAAGAGGGAGATCTACGTCTGCGACTATGACGGATATAATGTGAGGCCCATTACCCGGGACAAGAGCATCGCGATACTCCCCAGGTGGTCTCCTGATGGGAAGAAAATAGTGTACAATTCGTATAAACATGGTGGGCCAATGCTTTACCTGAAAAATATTGCCTCTGGAGCTGTCAGGCGGCTGTCCGGGAGGTCCGGGCTGAACATCGGGGCATGCTGGGCGCCCAATGGCAGGGAAATAGCGTTGACCATGAGCCACAGGGGTAATCCCGATATCTTTACAATCAATCTTAAAGGCAAGATTTTAAAACAGCTTGTCAAACACTGGGGGATCGACGTTTCACCTGCCTTCTCTCCGGACGGGGACAAGATAGCGTTCGTATCTAACCGATCAGGATCTCCTCAGATTTATATCTTGGATATTGGAAGCGAAAGAGTGGAGAGATTGACCTACGAAGGGCGGTACAACACCTCTCCTTCCTGGTCGTCTCGTAACCAGATCGCCTTTGCTTCGATGAAGGGGGGGCGTTTTGATATATGTACCATGGACGCGGTCGGGGGCCGATTGAGAAGGCTAACGGAGAATGAGGGGAATAATGAAGATCCCTGCTGGTCCCCTGATGGAAGGTATATAATGTTCAGCTCGAACAGGGAAGGCCGTTACCACATATATATCATGAATGCCAATGGACAGAACCAGCGGAGAATCACTTCCAAGAAAGGGGAACAAACAGCGCCATCCTGGGCACCTGAATGATTGATTTTCACCCCTCTACTCATGAAGTTGTCCGGGAACATGCCTTTGATACGACCGGCTGCAAATTATGAGGATCTCCGTTGACAGGCCCAAAAAGCTCTCGCCGCAGGCACTGCTGCTCCAGGTTTTTTGCGCTTGGCGCCCTGCCCCCAAAACTTGTCCTAAGTTTAAGATCTAACACGAATGTGAGCGCCAATTCTGTGAAGTTATTCTTGGGCGAACACTAAGTAAATGGGTCGGGTGTGCGTAACCCATTCTTATTTGCACAATCGATACAAAAAAGAGGAAAATATGTGCATAGACACTTGAAATAAAGAAAAGGAAATGTTAAACGATAAATCTATTGAGCTGTTATTTTTGCGATTGGCAACCATTTTGGGCAAATATAGAGACTCAATCTTTTGTGGAAGGCCGTAGTCCTTGCTTACTTAAGGTGGGTCGAGACCTTTGAAAAATGTTCAATTTCGGTCAAGATCAAGGCGCATGGTGATTTTAACCACAGGAATATATTGCATATTTCGAGGATTAAAATCCGAATGCAACGCAGAGATTGGGCAGATAAGCGCAGACTTCGAAAGGGGGCGTTTTTCAAAGGTCTCGGGTTATGGGCGGTCGGTATTTTGATATCTTATTTGGCATAAACCATAAAAATCAGGAGGTAAAGGGCGTATGGGAAAAAAAGTGATGACCGGCTTAGTTGCCATGGCTTTTGTTTGCTCGGTTCTGTTTTTTGTTACGTCGTGCGCAAAAAAACAGGTTAACATCTCTGAAGCGGTTAAACCGACTGTTGAAGAAGTTCAGGAGGAGGTTGTAGTTGTAAAGGAGGCGCCAAAGGAAGTAACTGTAGTGGATATAAAGGAGGTGCCCCCAGAACTTGTTAGACAGATAGAGGGTTTTGAAGATACGAATATCTATTTTGATTTCGACAAATCAAATCTTAAGCTTGAGGCACAAGCGATATTGAAGAAAAAGGCGGCGTTCCTCCGTTATAACTCTTCCTTCGCAATTCTCATTGGAGGCAATTGTGATAATAGAGGCACCGAGGAATACAACTTGGCTTTAGGCGAGAGAAGAGCTGATTCCGCAAAACAATATCTTATTGCCTTAGGGATATCTGGTGATCGGATCAAGACTGTCAGCTATGGGGAATTGAGACCGGCAGATCCTGCAAATAACGAGGTTGCCTGGACCCTTAATAGGCGAGATACATTTAAGTTATTTCAGTAAGAAGGAAACCGGTTCAGTTCATTTCCTCAAAGATCAACAATATGCCAATATTTCATTGTGCTTTTGTCCGTAATCTGAAGTAGTGCTTAAACAGGCTTTTTGTTCAGGCACTACTTACTCCTTGCTGCGTACTTATTTATCGAGTCTCGCTGTGGCGGGAAAACCGGCATCTATGGTCACATGGTAACTGGCATCAATCATTAACGATTTGAAAAATCTCATAAAGGCATCCGGCACGGGGAGATATGGGAATTTCTATCTCAATAAAACATTTTGGCATTAAATTGGGGATACTTATTGGTTTTCTCCTTTTATTTACCTCCTGCGTCACCCAGAAGGAGTTTTTGTATCTTAACGATCAAATTGTGGCCCTCAACAAGAGGGTCAATAGCCTTCAGGAAACAACAGAAAACAAACTGGATTCAAAACTGGTTTCGATCCGCGAGCAACAGGCAAAAACAGACATTGAAATCGATAAGATCAGGGAGGAAATGCGGAACGTTTCAGGCCGTTTGGATGAAAACAACCATCTTGTAAGGCATGCCATTGAAAGAGATACCATTGCCCAGGATGATATGAGGGCAAGTGTAACTGATCTGAAAGGCCGCAGCTCCGAGTTAGAAACGCAAGTTAACCGGATTAATGCGTATCTTGGCCTTGAAATAGATGCCCGGCAGGAGGGGCAAGACCTCAAGAAAACGCCCATGGTTGCTCAGGTGCCAGTGCCTCAAGCTGAGGCTGCCAAAAAACCAGTCCCGGACATTAAACAACCTGAAGTGTCTCCTGAAAAAAGGCTATATGATTTGACCCTCGGGCTGTATAGGGAAGAAAAATACGAGGAGGCGATTGCCGGTTTTAAGAATTTTATTAAGAAGTTCCCCAGGTCGGAGTTGGCTGACAACGCCCAATACTGGGTAGGGGAATCCTACATGGGCCTTAAGCAGTATGAGCAGGCAATTTTGGCCTTCCAGAGTGTGATAAAGAAATACCCAAAGGGAAACAAAGTGCCTAACGCTATTCTTCGCCAAGCATTGGCCTTTTATGAAATAAAAGACAAGACCAGCGCAAGACTTCTTCTGAAAAAACTTATCAAAAAATATCCCAAATCAAGCGAAGCAAAGATCGCCAAAGCAAAGCTCAGGACAATTAAATAAAGGCTGATTACCCCTATCAGGGGTGTGATTAACGACTTACATTTGGCTTACACCTCTTACAAGGGCTGTAACCCTCCCAAAATGCATCATAACTAGATCTGAATCTGATGAGGTTTTTTTTAGATATTCTCCTTGCAAAAGGGCAATCAGGTCGATGAAAGCGATAGGCTTTCCTGTTTCCGAGGCAGTGTTCCCCCTTGTATCTCAAAAGCCTGCTCCAGATTCCAACCCTTTCCTTTATCGCCTTCCTTTGGCATTCAAGCAATAGATCTCTGTACTTCAGATTAGGCCTGATTGATATGACATAGGCAAGCCCCTTCCGGACTAAAAGCGCATTGACCATATCCCCATTTTGTAGAAAAACATAGCCAAGGACTCGCTTGTAACCGTCCTCCCTTTCCAGATCGTATCCAAGCGTAACCAGCGCGCCTTTTACCAGGTTTTGGTTGAAATCTTTTGCCGTATGGGCCATAAACTCACTCTTGCCTCCTTCATAATCGATCTCGGGAGCGTTGATCCCCAAATATCGAACCTTGGCCCCGTTTTTGAGAAGAATAGTATCGCCGTCATAGACGAATACGACCCTATGGTAGGCAAAAGAGGTTAAGGATAGAGAGAGTCCCTGCAAGAAGATTAGGATTATGAGGAAGGTGATTTTTTTGAATCTCATGGCACTTTCTTTTTTTGATTTGTTAGAAACGAGCCTGGAAAAGCAAAATATAAATAAACTTCATAAAGTTAAGATATTTTTATGTAGTATTCATTATTAACAGGTTTTTTATTGACTTTAAAGTTTTTCGGTATTAAACTTATCACTCAATAGTTATTTGACATTGTTTCGCATATCGGGAAATCCATTCGGATAAATCAAAATATAGAGGAGTGTGCTATGCCAAAGATCATGACTACCAAGGAAATCGCAAAATATTTGAAATTACATGAAATCACAATCTGTAAGTATGCAGCAGAAGGTAAAATCCCTGCTATCCGGATCGGCAGGGTTTGGCGGTTCGATAAAGATGCGATTGACAGATGGATCGGCGGAGAGCAAAAGAGTTGAGGCTCGCCTGAGGCGGGACTAAACTACTTACGACCTCTGTAATCACGAATAAAGGAGATAGGGTCTTCTCCAACTAACATAGGATTCGAGTTCTGGCAACCAGCCCTCCCTTATAAGAGAAAGGGGGTTGCCAGACTCGAAACCACGCCTCAAGGATGGATTGCCCATGATCATATCAATGGGCTTTTTTTTGTATTCATACTCGTAGGGAGGTTGTTTCCACGCAAAATCCCGCCGATGGAGTTCCATAATTGCCTGCAACAGGGCAAGTGAGGTGTAATAGGGTTGATAAGCGTGTGGATCAAGAACGTGTATCATGAACCCGTGGCAGAGTTCCCCTGCCCATTTATGGAATGTCGGGCGAAACTGGTACTCTTGGAGATAACAGCCCGTCCTGGCACCCGGATCCAGCATCTTTTTGATGGCCGTAGTATCTAAAAAAGGCGCTCCAAAGATCTCAAAAGGCCGGCATGTTCCTCTTCCTTCAGAAAGATTTGTTCCTTCCCAGATCACCTGGCCCGGATAGACTTGGGCGGTTTCCGGCAAAGGCATGTTAGGAGACGGCATCGTCCATCTTAGTCCGGTCTCATTCCATAACATGCTCCGGTGCCAACCCTTCATCGGTATGATTTCCAGGTCGCAATCAAGCTCAAACAGATGGTTGAAAATCTGGGCCATTTCTCCGATTGTCAGGCCATGGCGCATGGGCAAGCTACAGGGGCCTACAAATGAATATAGCTCCGGCTGTAGCAGGTTTCCCTCGACCACATTTCCACCTAATGGATTGGGGCGGTCTAAAATAACCACCCTTTTACCGTACTTTGCCGCTGCCCTGAGGCAGTTGAGCATGGTGGAGGCAAAGGTGTAAACCCTGGCGCCCACATCCTGAAGGTCTATGATCAGGGTATCAATCAGATCAAACATGGTCGAAGCCGGATGCCTCGATTCTGCATAAAGGCTGAAGACGGGAATTTTCAATGTCTCATCATGTAAATGGGGGGTTTCCACCATATTGTCCTGGTCTTCGCCTCCATAGCCGTGCTGCGGACCGAAAAGGGCCTTTAATTGATTGGGGAAGACGCGTGAAATGACCTCCCTTGCGGTACTTAAATTGTGATTTACTGAGGCCTGGTTGGCAAGGAGACCCAGCCTGTGGCCTTTCAGCCTTTTCCACTTCTCGAATTCTATGCAGTCAAGTCCTGTGAGGACACGGTTCATTTTCAACAGATTCTCCAATACGAAGCATTTTTTTGAGATCTTATGGCATGCGTGATCCCTTTTCAAGATTATTTGCTTTTTACTTGAATTAGATTAAGCCGCAAAAAGGCGCAAAATTCACAAAAAGTGAGATTGGCTTGCAGTAAAGACAGGAACTTATAAGCAAGAAGAAGTCGTTATCTCACTTCTGCCGCGCCCTTGTATTGCATACTTTGCAACTGTTCAAGGGTTCAAAGGTTCTGGGTTCACGGATACGAAAATGCGAAACCGGAAATCAGCAATCAACAATCATCAATCATCAATCCGCAATGCAACCCTTCTATTTCCGGTAGCCTTCCTGATCTTTTTTGTGGTATCCCTCTATGCAGGGGAGCGTTATTTCCTCGAAGAGAATGGCATCAGGGTTATATTTGAGTCTCCTCATGAGCCGGTTGCAAGAGAACTGGCAGATTTCTATCCGGGGGTCAGGGCAGAGCTGGAAAAGGTCTTTGGATGGGACTTGAATATAACTCCGTCCATAATCCTTATTAAGGATAGCAAGCAGTTTCAGCAGATGATTAAGAGTCCACTTACCGTGGCATTTGCTGTCCCTGAAAAGGATCTCATCGTAATCGATTACTCGAAGATGAGCGCCCGTACTTTGAGCCTCAGAAATATCTTTAAGCATGAACTCTGTCATCTCCTGCTTCACCGGCACATAAAAAGCGTTACTGTCCCAAGGTGGCTTGATGAGGGTGTTGCTCAATGGGTGAGCGATGGCGTAGGAGATATTATATTGGATCAAAAACGGTCCCTCCTGAACAAAGCAGCCTTCAGCGGGCGATTTATTCCCCTTGGTTCATTAGCTGAGGGATTTCCACGCCGCGAACAGGATCTGATATTGGCCTATGAGGAGAGCAAGAGCTTTGTAGACCACATCATCGGCAAATTTGGAAGAGAGGGTGTACTTGAGATCTTAGATCATATGAAAAGGGGCGAAAATGTGCACGCTGCTGTTTTGAGATCATGCTCCATACCCTTAGAGGACCTGGAAAAGGGATGGCATAACGCTCTCAGAAGAAGGATTACCTGGTTTACCTATCTCAGTTACAATCTCTATGAGATACTTTTTGCCTTTGCTGCCCTTATCACCATTTACGCGGCCATAAGGATAATCCTTAAGAAAAGGCGCCTTATGAAAGAGATGGAAGAGATGGAGTGAGTATGCTCATAATCAAAAACCTCTCAATCTGACTGTAAAAGAGTATGATTAAGATTACGAGTATGATGATGAGCTTTTGAACTATGAACCCTTGAACGGTTACACGAGTAATAACCTAACATTTGAAGGGAGCTTGCAAAATGGAATTTCCTTATCTGTTTTCACCAATAAAGATCAACGACATGACACTGAAAAACCGGATCGTCATGACGGCCATGCACCTCGGCTATACCCCAGATGGGGAGGTTACGGAGCGTCTCACTAATTTCTACGCCATGAGGGCAAGGGGGGGTGTTGGCCTCGTGATTGTAGGCGGATGTCCGGTAGATGAATATGGTGGTATGCCGAGCATGATTTCTATCCATGATGACCGCTACATCCCGGGGCTTGAGAGGCTGACCCATGCAGTAAAAAGCTGTGGCGCAAAGATTGCGGCCCAGCTCTACCAGGCTGGCCGTTATACCCGTTCTTCCATGATAGGGGGACGGAAACCGTTTTCATCCTCAGCGGTTAGGTCCAGGTTGACAGGAGAAACGCCGAGGGCATTAGAATTAGAGGAAATTCCAGGGGTGCAGGATAGTTTTGCGGAGGCGGCCCTGCGTGCCAAAAGATCCGGGTTTGACGCAGTGGAGATTTTGGGGAGTGCAGGATATCTGATCAGCCAGTTCCTGTCGCCTATCACAAACCGGCGTGAAGACGAGTACGGTGGTCCCTTGGAGAACCGTATGCGCTTCGCTCTGGAGATCATTCAGAAAGTGAGAAAGGCTGTTGGCCCGGAGTATCCTCTCTTTGTGAGGATGGCGGGGAATGACTTTATGGAAGGGGGGAACACAAACCGTGAGGCAAGATTATTTGCCATTGAAGCTGAAAAGGCGGGTGTGGATCTTTTTGATGTTACAGGCGGCTGGCACGAGACCCGGGTCCCTCAGTTGACCATGAGCGTCCCCCGCCAGGGGTATGTTTACCTTGCCCAGGGGATTAAATCCGTTGTTTCAGTCCCGGTCTTGGCCAGCAACCGGATCAACGATCCTCGCACGGGGGAGGAAATCCTGCGTAATGGAGCGGCAGATATGGTGACTATGGCCAGGGGTTTGTTAGCTGACCCGGATCTTCCCAATAAGGCCCAAGAGGGAAAATCCCGACTCATCTATCATTGCGTTGCCTGTAACCAGGGATGCTTTGACTCCATTTTTCAGGGCCGTCCGGCCACCTGTCTGGTCAATCCGATTGCAGGAAGAGAGGACATTAAGTCTCAACCTGCCCCTGAGCCGAAAAAAGTCTTAGTCATAGGCGGGGGCCCTGCCGGCATGAAGGCGGCCTGTACAGCATCAGAGCGGGGGCATGATGTCACACTGATAGAAAAGGCGGATAGGTTAGGGGGACAATTGCTGCTCAATCGCCTGATCCCTGGAAGGGAGGAGATGGGGACCGTGGCCGTTGACCTGATCAATAATCTGAAGGTTCGAAACGTGGAGATCATTTTAGGTAAAGAGGCGGATGACCGTTTAATCCGGGAGATAAACCCTGACGCGGTTGTGGTGGCTACAGGGGCCAGACCAGTGCTCCCGGATATACCCGGTATTGACGGCCAAAATGTTGTTCAGGCATGGGATCTCTTGGATGGGCGTGCCGGAACAGGAGAAAGAGTAGTTATTGTAGGGGGGAATGCGGTCGGCTTGGAGACCGCTCTTTATTTGTCCAATCAGGGGACCCTTTCGCCCGAGGCCCTCCACTTTCTCATGGTCAACAGGGCAGAGTCAATCGAGACCCTGACAGAGCTGTTAAACAGGGGAATTAAGAAGGTAACGGTTGTTGAAATGACTAAGAAGGCAGGGAACGATATAGGGCTTACCACCCGGTGGACAGTGATGGGAGAACTAAAACGTCTCGGGGTTCGCGTCATAACAGAAACAAGGGCCGTTGGGATCACGCCGGAAGGCCTTGAGATAGAGCGTAAGGGTAGTATTGATCTATTAGCCGCTGACTCCATCGTGATTGCGGCCGGTTCAAGATCTGAAAACGCGCTTATTGATAAACTCAAGGGGTTAGCGGCAGAAGTTCTGGTGGTCGGGGACGCAAAGATCCCACGGAACGCCTTAGAGGCCATCAGAGAGGGATGTGAGGCTGGGTTTAGGCTATAAATACCCTGAACCTATGAACCTGTGAATGTTTGCGAGGGAGGATAAAAAATGGGCACTGATAATGTCATTTTCCTGGAAGTCATAGAATGGTTTGACGAGAGCGGCAAGGAGCTGGTCCACAGGATACCTAAACAAGGATCCGGCGAGATCAAATTAGGGGCCCAGTTCATTATACGCGAGAGCCAGGCAGGCAGATAAGCGCAGACTTCGAAAGGGGCACTTTTTGAATTTGAGTGATGGACGTGTGTCACCAATTCTCATTGACATCAGGCGAAGTTATGATCTATTTTCAGGATGATTGGATAATTGGATGATTGATTCTTGGATGTGTTCCTTGTGCCTTAAGCCTTGAGCCTTCGTTGGATGCAGGATCAGGACTTAGAGGGTCAGAGGATCAAGAGATATAACCTCATTAAAATTCAAAGGAGAGAAAAGATGAAGTATTTTGTGGGAATTATGTTCGCAGTCTGTTTAATTGCCCAAACCGCATGGGCCGGGATAGAGATGGGGCAGGTTCCTAAAGAAGTCGAGCTAAAAGGCGATCTTGGTGGTCTATTGGACGGTAGCCCGTGGAGCAGCAAAGAGCTGAAAGGGAAGATCAATGTAATATTCTATGTAGATCCTGATGAA
>JAUWPC010000100.1 GCA_030611815.1 Desulfobacteraceae bacterium | reverse complement strand
ATCCTTTACACTTCCTACCGGGTTTTGAAATTCCAGCTTTGCAAAAAGGGTCGCCCCAAGCCCCTCAGCGATCCGATTCAATCTAACAAGGGGGGTCGAACCCACGACTCCGATAACGTCAGGAAATATCATTGCCATTTTCACCTCCCGCTTTTCTGTTTTGTTTACCCTAACGTTGCAAAAGTCGAGGGTGCTGCAGATCCGAGGCGTCAAGTGTGAAGCCGTAGTACTCTACTGCGAACCCTTGACAACAAAGGAGATGCGGCGCCCGCGGCTTTCCCGAAGGGTAAACAACACGGCGATTTTGAGGGCCTTGCTCGAACTCACAAATAGTGATGTCCTTTATGCCTGTGAAAACGTGCGGAAACCTTGAAGTATAAAGACTTTTAATAATATTTAGCCGTGCTGTTTATGCAACGTTAGGGTTTATTGTTGCCGATATACACCAGCTCGGGCACCTTCAATAACACTTTGGTGTCCGGCGGCACATCTTCCGTGATCCAGACATTCCCTCCGATGATGGATCTTGCTCCGATAACCGGGTTTCCCAGTATGCTCGCATTGGAATAGATAATTACATCGTCTTCAATGGTCGGGTGCCGCTTCAGGTTTCTAAACCGATCGATCTCATCTCTGGGTAGGGAAAGTGCTCCTAAGGTTACCCCTTGATAGATCCGGACCCGATTTCCTATCTCCGTGGTCTCTCCTATCACAACGCCGGTCCCGTGATCGATAAAGAAACTCTCACCGATTTTGGCGCCGGGGTGGATATCGATACCTGTCATACTGTGAGCGTACTCAGTCATGATTCGCGGCAGTAAGGGTACCGCCAGTCCATGAAGCACGTGGGCCATGCGATAGACCGTGATGGCAAAAAGGCCCGGATAACTGAAAATGGCTTCGTCGTGGCTCTTCGCTGCAGGATCTCCATCCATGGCGGCACGGGTATCCGTGCCCAGGATCTCTCTTAATCCGGGCAGAGTCTCTATGAACCGGAGTCCTGTTTCGTGGCTCAGTTGCATACACCGGGAACAGGGTTGATTATATCGCATACACTCATGTTGAATGGACAGTAGAACCTGCCGTGAAAGCTTCTCAAAAAGCTCAGTGGTTGCCTGGCCCAGACGATACTCCAGGTTAACTGAGTCAAGCATTGTTGGCGAAAAATATCCTGGAAAGAGAATTCGTCTCGCCTGATGGAGTATTTCGCTCACTGATTCCAGTGAAGGAATAGGGGTGGCATTCACATGGTCAAAACAACTATCCTTTCTGCAGGTGGCCAGAAGTTTGTGCACGGCAAGAGGGATTTGTCTATAATAATTCAATGTGCTTTCATTCAATGAGGTTTCATCTGCAAGAAGGCACTGGTCTGGTTTTTCAAGTTCGGCAGGCATTACTGCTTCCTCTTTCCTATAAGAAAAACGCCATAGGTTGCTCTGAGGTTGGCAAAAAGTTTAATGATGTTTCCGCTTTTCTCATGATAATCTGTGTTGATCGCCACTTCTCTCAGTATAGAGAAGCCTGTTTCCCTTGAGAATCTCCGAAAGTCTTTCAGGGCAATGACCCGAATATTCGGGGTGTCGTGCCAGTCATAAGGGAGCTGTTTGGTAATGGGGGCACGGCCGGTTGTCAGTAGCTGCAGGCGAACGCGCCAGTGGCTGAAACTGGGAAAGCTAACGACTCCTCTCTTGCCGATGCGCAGCATGGAGCGGAGAAGTTCCCCCGGCTCATATATCTGCTGAAGGGTCTGGCTCAGGATAACGTAGTCGAATGCGTCATCCGGGTAGTCAAGGACCTCTTCATTGATATCCCCTTGAAGTACGGTCAGGCCTTTTTCAATACACTTGGCCACCTTGTCCTCGTTGAGTTCTATCCCCGTGCATGTCACCTGCTTGTTTTTTTTGAGGAAATGCAGGAGATCTCCCTCCCCGCAACCTAAGCCTAAGACTTTAGACCCGGGCTCGATCCAGGATGCTATTATCTGAAGGTCAAATCGTAATTCGTCATCTCTCGGTTTCATTGTAGACACATTCTAAAAAACCTTTTATTAAGGCAGTTAATCGTTCATTAGGCAACAGAAAGGCATCATGGCCCCAGTCAGCTTCGATTTCGCAGAAGCTTACATCAAGACCGTTTTTCTTCATGGCCTTTACCATGGCCTTGGACTGATACGTGGGATATAGCCAATCTGAGGTAAAGGAGACCACTAAGAATTTTGCCCTGGCCCTGGAAAAGGCCTTAACAAGAGAGCCGGAGTCATATTGTCTCGTTAGATCGAAGTAGTCTGAGGCCTTTGTAATATAGAGGAAGGAATTGGCGTCAAATCGCTCCACGAATTTCGAGCCCTGGTATCTAAGATAGCTCTCCACCTGGAAATCCGCATCGAAATTGAATGAGAAATCACTCCTGTCCTGGAGACGACGCCCGAATTTGTGCCGCATGGATTCATCTGACAAATAGGTTATGTGACCGATCATGCGGGCTACGGCCAGACCTAAGTCAGGTTTCGCGCCATTATAATAGTCGCCCTTGTTCCAGTTGGGATCCACCATGATGGCCTGCCTTGCCACTTCATTAAAGGCTATGGTCAGGGCGGAATGTTTTGGTGTGGTTGCGAGCGGAATGGCAGAGACAACCATATCAGGGTATCTCAGGCACCATTCCAGGACCTGCAGACCTCCAATGGAACCACCCACGACCGAGAGGACCCTCTTTATACCAAGGTGGTCAAGCAGCGCCTTTTGGGCTGTAACCATGTCACCGATGGTGACCACGGGGAAATCAAGGCCGAAAGGTTTCCCGCTCTTCGGGTTGATTGACCCTGGACCGGTAGAACCCATACAACTGGCTAATATGTTGGAACAGACAACAAAATATTTGTTGGTGTCAATTCCCTTCCCAGGGCCCACCATAATCTCCCACCAACCAGGTTTGGCATCATCATTACCGTAATAACCGGCCACATGGGAATCACCAGACAGGGCGTGCATAATCAGGACAGTATTGCTTCTGTCAGGATTCAGTTCCCCATAAGTTTCATAGGCGAGTGACACCGGACCCAATGTGGAACCGTTTTCAAGGATCATCTCCTTCGGCGGCTGGGCAAAAGTGAATAATTTTTTATCCACAATCCCCACCGATACGCCGTTTCTGTTATGTTCTATATATTCACTCATATTTGGATTGACGATTGATGATTGATGATTGATGATTTGGCTGCAAATTCCTCTTTCAAATCCAAAATCGTGCCTGACTGGACATTTCGTTCATGCACTACTTAGTCTTATCCAGCGCCTGGCCCAGATCCTCACATATATCGCCCACGTCTTCGATACCCACGGAGAGCCTTATCATGTCAGCGGTAATAGAAAGCGACTCCCTGGTGGGATCATCAAAGGACACATACTGTGAGGAGTAAGGATGAATCACCAGGGTCTTACAGTCCCCCAAGTTGGCCAGGTGATAAATAAGCTTGAGCCCGTGGATGAATTCAAAACAGGCTGTTTGATCCTTGAGGCCAAAAGTGAGCATCCCGCCGAACCCTTTATCCCTGAACTGCTTCCGGGCAATGCTGTGCGAGGGATGATCTTCCAGCCCCGGATAATTGATCCAGGTCACTTCCTGTCTTTTATCGAGAAAGCGCGCCACTTCCAGGGCATTTTCCATATGCCGTTCCATACGAAGGGCCAAGGTATCGAGACCGATCATGGTGAGATACGAATGAATGGGGGCCTGGGTTGTACCGAAATTAATGTGGTGTTCCCTCCAGACCTTGTCTAAAAATGCCAGTGCGCCTTTTCGGTCGATAAAAGGTTTGAAATCCTGGAACCGTTCGCCTGACCAGTCAAAACCGCCGCTATCAATGACTGCCCCTCCCACGGCGGTGCCATGCCCGCTCAGGTACTTGGTGGTAGAATGAATCACAACATCCGCTCCCAACTCAAAGGGGCGACAAAGATATGGTGTGGCCAGGGTGTTGTCCACCAGCAGGGGAATCCCATGGCTGTGAGCGATGCCGGCGATTCGGGCCAGATCCGGAATATCCATTTTGGGGTTACCGATGGTCTCTATGTAAACAAAGCGTGTCCTGGAATTAATAGCCTTCTCGATTGCATCTGCATCAGTTGATTCAACTAAACGCGCGGTGATGTTGTATTTCTTAAAGACGTTTGTGAAAAGAAGGTATGTGGACATGAAAAGGGAGTTTCCGGTCACAAACTCATCCTCGGCACGGAGTAAAGCCATGCAAGCGTTGGTTACCGCCGCCATGCCCGAGGACATGACCACTGCCCCTTGACCCTCCTCCAGAGCAACCAGCTTTTCTTCCAGAATCCGGTTTGTCGGGTTCGTGAGCCGCATGTAAATGTGATCATTTGTCTTCCCCGAAAACGTCCTGCTTAGATTTTCCGCTGTTTCATGCTGGTGGGAAGCGGTCTGGAAAATCGGCGGCTGTGTGGCACCATCCCAGTCTCCGGGTGATTGGCCGGCGTGAATAACCTTGGTGTGGAAATGATAGGAATGTTTGTTATTCATGTTGTACCTCCTTTTAAAGTGTATTGAAACAACATCCCGTGCCTCATCCAGACTGCCTGTCGCAATGGCTATCATTGTACGAAAAAGCACTTCCATAGCATTGGAAAACAGATACTCGAACCAAGCTGATCGAGATGGATGGAGGGCAAAAGGGGCTGTCTTAAGTTTACAGGGCGGATTTAAAGACTTCGCACTTTCTGCAGATCCTCATCTTCTCCCTCCAGTCTTTATGAACAGCGCCCTGGCAAATGGTGCCGTTAATGAACCAGCACAGGTCGCCCACCTGGAACTCCCATGCCGGACACTGACTCTTCAACTCAAAGGGGCACTTCTTCTTGACCCAACAGGGCTCTTGATCTTCAGGGCTCCCATTGATCCTGGAGAGCAAAAAATAGATCTGCCTCTCCGCATGAACCGGGATAGACCGCCATCCCTGCTCGTAACTATGAATGGCCTTAACCGAAGTCCCAAGCAGTTGCGCCATCTGCTTCTGCGTCTTGTTCAGCCTCTTTCGGATGGCCACGAATTCCTTGCTATCCACTGTCTCCTCCAAAAAAAATTCAAAAACGCTTGACCTAAGTCCCGCAGTGTGGCATAAAAGATAACACATGGTGGTACTTCTGTCAACAAAAAAATTCTTTTAGAAAATGCTTGACGCATGTCTTACTATGTGGTATGTTTTATATCACAGTGTGGCATGAATGTCAACGGAGTATTTCCATTTTTTGGAGAACGGGTTGTGCATGGGATGTGATACACTTGAAGACCTTAAAAGGAGACAGATATGACAGACCATCTTGATGATAGAAATATCCTGGACGAGATCCGGGCCGTTAAGAAGAGGTTGAAAACCAAGCTTCTTATCCTCGCACACCATTATCAGCGTAGCGAGATCGTGGATATCGCCGATTTTCGGGGGGACTCTTTTGGGCTTTCCCAGAAAGCTGCGGCTGACAAAGCCGCGCAATTCATCGTTTTCTGCGGTGTCCATTTCATGGCCGAAAGTGCGGCGATTCTTTGCCAGCCTCACCAAAGCGTTCAGATACCTGCCCTGGAAGCGGGATGCTGGATGGCGGACATGGCAGATAACCAAGCCGTAAAAAGGGCGTGGGAAGACGTCGCGACCATCGTTGATGAAGGATCTGTGATGCCCATTGTATATATGAATTCAGATGCTGAGCTAAAGGCGTTTTGCGGCAGACAAGGTGGTACTGTTTGTACTTCATCCAACGCCCCTGCAGCGTTTCGCTGGGCATTGAGTCAACGAGAGAAGATATTCTTTTTTCCGGATGAACACCTGGGTCGCAACACGGGGAACCAGATGGGGATTCAACCCGATGAGATGATTGTATGGAATCCGGAAGAACCACTCGGGGGCAACACTGCTGAGAGTATCAAAGGGGCTAAGGTGATTTTGTGGGAGGGATACTGCCTGGTTCATACACGATTTCGTGAGGACCACGTCATGAAAATGAGGAAGCGGTTTCCCGAGGCAAGGGTCGTGGTCCACCCGGAGTGTACCCAGGAGGTGGTAGCTCTGGCCGATGCGGTGGGTTCCACCAGTTTTATTGTCAAGTACGTTGAAAACGCACCCCCTGACACAACCATTATCGTGGGGACTGAAATCAATCTAATTAACCGGCTCGCACTGGAATTCCCCGACAAGAAAGTCTTGGACCTCCACTATTCCTTATGCCCTAATATGTTCAAGATCAGCCCGGATAAACTTTTGAGGACCCTCGAGCATATCGGTCAGGTCAACAGGGTTGAGGTGCCGGAGGCGATAAGAGCCGATGCGCGGATGGCCCTTGATCGCATGCTGGATTTGGCACCATAAAGGAGCTTTGCAAAAAACAGGGCGTCGGTTTTCTTGAATTAAGTTTGACTTAAGTCAAGGACAAGTCTAACAAGCAACGTATAATTACAAACTACGCTCTCTCTATCTCCCTTCTGCCCAATCTTTTTGACCTGTGCGGTTATAAAATTGGCCACGGAGGCACCAAGACGCAGAGAAAACAATATCTTTTTTCTTCCTCTGTGCCTCTGAACCTCTGTGGCAAGAAAAACAAATGTGTAACCGCACAGCTCGAATCTTTTTGAGAAGGCAGGGTCCATAGATCATTACGAATGATTAACCTAAAACCAGAAAAGGAGGAAAAAAGATGGCAAGAATAGGTGCAGGATTTTTGGATACGAACGATGTTTTTCCTGACTTGGAGTTGAAACTAGTATCTGGAGAAACGCTCAAGCTTCCTGAGGGGACCGGAGAAGGTTACGGAGTAGTTCTGTTTTATCGTGGTCATTGGTGACCTTTTTGTACCCAGCAGTTGGCTGACTTCCAATCCCTGGTAAAGGAATTCGAGGCTGAGCAGATCTCGATCATTGCAGGTTCTGTCGATTCAGCGGAAAAGGCAAGTGAAACCGTGGAAAAAAACGGAATTACGTTCCCCATTGCTTATGGCATGAACGCAGAGGAAACGTCCAGGATAACCGGGGCTTATTACGACAAAGATAGACAATATATTCATGCAACCGGTTTTCTTATCCGGCCCGGCAATACCATAGAAACTGCCTGCTACAGTTCAGGAACAATAGGGCGTTTTGGGGCGCGGGATCTTCTGAATCTTGTCAAATTCTATAAAAGCAAAAAGAAGAGCTAAACCATTAGGACTTAGCATCTATTTGTTTAAATCACATCATGTTTGCGCATGATTTATGCCACAGCCAGATTGAATATTTTAAGGAAGTCTTTAAATTTTTTAAAGACCTATCAAAAAAATGATGGAGCGAATCCCGCGGGACACAAGTATTCAATATTCAATAGTCAATAGTCAATTCCGGCTTCGCCGGGTTAGGTATCTCAAAAGCGCCAAACAAAAAGGGGGCGGTTAGTTTCCCCACATTGAAAGCTTACCTATGTTCAGCAATA
Organism: Desulfobacteraceae bacterium; assembly: GCA_030611815.1. Classification (GTDB taxonomy): domain Bacteria; phylum Desulfobacterota; class DSM-4660; order Desulfatiglandales; family Desulfatiglandaceae; genus Desulfacyla. Next base: position 3,168 of record JAUWPC010000100.1, on the reverse strand, counting down.
ACGCACAAACAAAAGTGGTGATCATCGCCGTCATGATTGGCAGCATCCTTTGCCTCCATTATTTGACCTTCCCTGAATTGAGATACCACCATGCTGTTTATCGGATGCTTTTCTACCTGCCGCTGATTTTAGGGAGCTTATGGTTTGGGATGAAGGGGGCCGTATATATCTGTGTAAGTGTTTCCGTCCTATTTCTTCCACATGCCATCAGACAGTGGGAGTGGTTTTCGCTTGATGATTTTCATAGGCTTTCGGAGGGGGCGCTCTATATTGGTATTGCATTGATCCTTGGATTCCTGGTTGAAAGAGAAAGGAAGAAGCAGAGGGCCCTTGTTCGGGTCAGGAGCCTTGCTGCTGTTGGCAAGGCTGTCTCGGAAATAGCCCATGATATGAAAACACCCCTTATGGCGATTGGTGGTTTTGCCGAACAAGTCTCTAAAAAACTTGGGCCGGACAACCCTGATCGTAAAAAACTGGGCCTTGTGATTCAAGAGACGGCACATTTGGAATTGATGGTAAAGGAGATGCTGGATTTTGGGAAACCCGTAGAACTCCAGTTTACTGAAATAGATTTCAATGAATTAGTGTCGGATTCCGTTAGAGTAGCTCAACCAATGGCAAAGGAAAACGGCGTGGCGCTGGAAACTGATCTGGCGCTTTCCCTCCCTTCTATCGTTCTGGACGCACCGAGAGTAAAGCAGGTCCTTTTGAATCTAATAACCAATGCGATACAGGCCTCCACGGCCGGAGAACATGTGCGGGTGTGCACTCGCCTGAATAGCCTTGGGGTAGTGCTGGAGGTTGTTGACCATGGTGGCGGTATAGCAAAAGAATATCGTAAGAGCATCTTTCATCCTTTCTTTTCAACGAAGAGAGGAGGGACCGGTCTGGGCCTGGGCATCGTGAAAAAGATCGTGGAGACACACGGGGGCGATGTCTCTTTTCGTACTAACCAGGAAAAGGGCGTAACCTTTACTGTGCGGTTACCGTTGAGGCCCGAAACATGATACTCTCGAGAGAAGTCCTTTTTGCGGGCGTAGCATGCTTTTTGATCATGGGTCTCGTGACCGGAAGCAAGGCCGCTCAGGAAATAGATAACCGCATTTATGCAGGGTTGCTCGGAAAATATGTAAAAAATGGCTTGGTGGATTATCAGGGATTCAAAAACGAAGAGGCCAAATTAGATCAGTATCTCAAGGTCCTGGAAGGTACTGATACCAAGGCACTGTCTCGAGACGAGCAGTTCGCCTTCTACATCAATGCTTACAATGCCTGGACCATTAAGCTGATCCTGGCCGGTTATCCCGGGGTGAAATCCATCAAGGATTTGGGGGGTTTTTTTAGTAGCCCGTGGAAAAAGAAGATATGCCGCATTGATGGGGAGGTGATTTCATTAGATCGGATCGAGCACGGAATCCTTAGACCCCGGTTTAAAGATCCAAGGGTACACTTCGCAATAAACTGTGCTGCCAGGAGCTGCCCGCCCCTCCGCTCAGATCCGTATCAGGGGTCTATTCTGGATCAACAATTGGATGAAATGGCGTCGGCTTTCCTTAATGATCCGTCCAGGAATCGCCTGGAAGGGAACACGCTCTATGTGAGCAAGATATTTGACTGGTTTGAAGAGGATTTTAATGGAGATGTCGTAGGATTTATTCTAAAATACGCCAAAGGAGATTTGAAGAAAAGGCTGGAGGGCAATAAAGGAGATATCGTGATTAAATATCTTGATTATGACTGGTCTCTTAATGGAAAATAAACCACGATGTTGCATTAGAATTCATACATTCAGTAACAATTTGAGGGGAAAAGCCTCAAGCCTTTTTTCAAACGTTTTGAAAGGTGAATGAATTAACAACATAACTGATTAGGAGGTCTAAAAATGGAAGAGAGAGCTGGAATAATCACTATGAAAGGGAACCCCCTGACCCTGGTTGGAAAACAACCCAAGGTTGGAGAGCATGCTCCTGACTTCGAAGTCCTGGATAATGACCTTTCACCGGTAAGGCTTTCATCATTTCGGGGAAAGGTCTGCGTTATCGCTTCAGTACCTTCCCTGGACACCCCGGTATGCGACATGGAGACTCGAAGGTTTAATGAAGAGGCGGGAATACTTGGCCCTGACGTGGCCATACTCACCATCAGTATGGATCTGCCTTTTGCTCAGAAGCGCTGGTGTGGCGCAGCCGGAGTTGATAAGGTGACTACCCTTTCAGATCACTTGAGCGCTTCGTTTGGCGAGGCGTATGGTGTCCTTATCAAGGAGCTGCGTTTGTTGGCGAGGGCAGTATTTGTAGTGGATGGAGAGGGGGTTGTTCAATATGTCCAGATTGTCAAAGAGGTAACAGATGAACCTGACTATGGGGATGTTTTGGAGGCACTGAAAAAGCTGCTGTAGGCTCATAGGCCTTAAATAAGACAAACTTGATTAAAATCAAAGGAGGGTAGTTATGAGTAAGACACAAGAGAATCTTCAGGAAGCTTTTGCAGGAGAATCACAGGCAAATCGAAAGTATTTGGCCTTTGCCAAACAGGCCGACCGGGAAGGCTATCCACAGGTGGCCAAACTATTCAGGGCTGCAGCGGAGGCCGAAACGGTTCATGCCCACGCACACCTGCGCGCCATGAACGGTATCGGCAAGACCGTTGAAAACCTTAAAGGGGCAATCTCCGGTGAGACATTTGAGTTTAAAGAGATGTACCCGGGTATGATCGAGACAGCCAAAGACGAGGGGGAAAAGAGTGCGGAAAGATCCTTCACCTATGCCAATAAGGTAGAAGAGATCCATGCAGGCCTTTATCAAAAGGCCCTTGACAACATCGACTCTGATGAAGAAGTCGATTACTACGTCTGTCCTGTTTGTGGCTACACCTGTGAAAATGAGCCTCCGGAAAGGTGCCCTGTATGCGGCGCACTGGCAAAGGCATTTAATAAAGTGGAATAAGCAACAGAATTGCGGGGACGCCATAATATTCTGGAGATAATTATCCCATGAAAACTGATAAAGTAGTCTATTTTGAACCATATCCATTTAGTGTGGGACAAAGGCTGAATATCAAAGGTGGTCCGCGTAAGGGCGACTGGGAAGTAATCGGTGTCAGTGATAAAAAGATAAAGTTACGCTGTCCAATTTCTTTGCGTGAATTTGAGTGGAACCGATTCTGCTA
>JAUWPC010000067.1 GCA_030611815.1 Desulfobacteraceae bacterium | reverse complement strand
TACCCTGAATTTTCTAAGGGACATTACAGCACAAAGAAGACTGGAAGCCCAACTCCATCAAGCCAATAAGATGGAGGCTATTGCCACCTTGGCCGGAGGTGTTGCCCATGAATTCAACAATGCCCTGATGGGGATTATGGGGAACATTGAGCTGCTTAAAATGGATTTACCTGAAGATGAGGGGAGAGACAAGTATTTTGAGGCAATGAAGGGTTCCAGTCATCGGATGTCCCGTTTGACCGATCAATTGTTGGCCTATGCACAAGGAGGGAAATATCAACCAAGAGATCTGAAGTTGGATGATTTTGTGATACAAACAGTGCCAATTTTACAACATGACCTCAGCCCTCAAGTCAGGGTGGAAACGCATTTCCCGAAAGATATCTCGTATATTAAGGCCGACTATGCCCAGATGCAGATGGTCCTGTCTGCCATATTGGCCAATTCAAATGAGGCCATAGAAGATGATGGCCTAATCAGAATAACTGCTGAAAACAAGGATCTTGACGAGAATTTCACAAAACAGCATCCCGGTCTTAAGCCAGGGTATTATGTTTGTCTTACTATCAAGGATGACGGTAAGGGCATGGATGAGGAAACAAGAAACAGGATATTTGAACCCTTTTTTACAACAAAGTTTCAGGGTCGCGGCATGGGGATGGCCGCTGTGTATGGAATTGTCAAAAATCATGATGGCTGCATCTATGTGGACTCTGAATTGGGAAAAGGCACTGAGGTTCAAATTTACTTTCCTGCCATAAGCGCAGAGAGCAAGGCGCAGGGAGCAAAGGCCCTTAAACAACCGGAGATCGAACTGGCCATTGGTGAAGGTACCATTTTGATGATTGAAGATGAAGATGTGGTTATTGAAGTTACCCAGGCGATGTTAGAGATGTTAGGATACCGGGTTATGGTGGCCAAGACTGGAAAGGATGCCATCCATATAACCGAAACCTTTGATGGCCAGATTGACCTTGCTCTATTAGATATAAAACTGCCTGATATGGAAGGCGGAAAGGTCTATCCTCTTATCATGGAAGCCCGACCGGACCTTAAGGTAATTGTTTTCAGCGGTTATGCTATAGAGGGACCTGCCAGGAAGATCTTGGATGCAGGTGCTCAGGATTTTATCCAAAAACCTTTTTCGCTCGCGACATTGTCAGAGAAACTTAATGAGGTCTTGGAGGGGAAATAACCATAGGAGGCATAGTACAGGTTCAAATTTATGAAAGATTGCATGCCTGATAAGTTGGTTCATGATTTGGATATTACCTTGGATGGAATTTTATGAGTGCAACCTCGAATAGTGATTCATGGATTGGTGATCCGAGATCGGATTCTGATCTCAGCAACCAGGCTCAGCCTGTTCTGCTACCGTGTTCGGTGCCGGGATACGAATATCAGCTCGACCCCTATATTGGATGCGGACATCAGTGCCTCTATTGCTATGCTCTATGCAGACAAAATGGCGGTTGGATGAATGAAATTCGATCGTACAAAAACCTGTCAGGACGTCTTGTAGATCAGATATCACACCTGTACCCACAACCGATCTATATGGGGTGGTATTGTGACCCGTATCAACCCATTGAAGCTCAACGATGCCAAACTCGAGAATCGCTTCAAGTTTTATTGGATGCTGGCTTTTCGGCATGTATTCTGACCAAGTCAGATCTCGTAGTACGTGATATTGATTTACTTTCACCCATGGCGGAGGCATCTGTCGGTATCTCTCTCGGATTCTCGGACGATTCTCTCAGATGCTTACTTGAGCTGGGAACGCACCCCAACAGTAGTCGAATCACGGCTCTGCAGACTCTCAAGGAAGCTGGCATCGTCACCTACGCGCTTATATGCCCAATCATGCCGTTTTTAACAGACATCCCAATGCTGATTAAATCTCTTCATGGTTATGTCGATAGTGTGTGGCTCTATCCGATATTTATTCAGCAAGAAGCAGGCAGGAACTGGCAGAATATTTTGGGCATTATCAACGAGAGGTATCCCGATCTCACCACAAACTTCAGAAACGCTGTCTTCCATTCAGACCACGAGTATTGGCAGAAACAACGAACGCTGATAGAAGAATTGGCTAAGAAATCAGATGTTGAGTTACTTGTGAACTTCTAATAAACGGGTTATCAAGTCTTTGATTGACTTACCTGTATGAACTGTTAGATGTACCAACCATGTCCAGACCACTTAGGATAGAATTCCCAGATGCATGGTATCATGTTATGAACCGTGCCAGGCTCGGGCAGGAGGCCTTCCCCGCCAGGGAGAATTATCCCTAATGTTGCATAAAACTTCAGGCTGATTGACGCAAATTTATTCATGGGATTGGGGTCCAAGGTAACTACCTTTAATAATTGTTAATCGAAACGGTGGTTTCACCCTCAAAAAAGTGGATCTACGGCCAAAAAACCTCCCTGTTTAGAGGCGTTAAACTATAATATCAGACAGTTAGCTTGGACCCCAGCAGCAACATGTTTTACCCTGTCAAGTAAAAAAATCCCCATTATTATCAAGATCTTTACTGCTCTCTAAACAGGTGTAATTGAAAACACAAATCCATGCTTTTCTGATTTTTCTCAGGATCATCAAAAAAATCCTTGACAAGTGAAACAGGTCCCATTAAAGATCCTGAACGGTCGGTATGTGTTTTATCTTGATGCACCATTCTGTTCTGATTGGGCCTTAATGGAATAGAACCTTCAGATTTCTACCGATCATGCGTGCAAGCCTAAACGGCACATCATCTGTGACGGGTTGTTGACCAAACAGGTTAAATAGTGTCTGAACGAAAACTGTCTTTTTCGCCCATATCTGCGTCAGACTCAAATTTTAATCCTCGAAATACTCAATGTATTCCTGCGGTTAAAATTATCGCCTTCCTTGATCTGAACGAAAAATCCTAGTTTTCGTTCAGACACTAAATAATAATGTAGGGAGGATTCATCATGCCCCAAAAGGTATTTCTTGTGAGCGCGGTACGAACACCTATCGGTGCCTTTGGTGGAGCAATGCGGACGACCAAGCCATTGGATTTGGCCCAACTGGTCATTCTAAACGCGCTTTCTCGCGCCGATATACAAAAGGATCAGGTGGATCAGGTGATCATGGGAAACTGCATGGCGCCTCTGGAGCAAAACGTGGCAAGAGTGGCATCACTTTTGGCCGGGTTGCCCTATGAAGTCCCCGGGTATACGATTAACTGCGCGTGCTCTTCCGCCATGCAGGGGGCCATCCTTGGCGCCATGACCATCATTCAGGGCATGGCCGGCGTGGTGATTGCGGGCGGTGTCGAATCCATGTCCAACGCTCCCTATATTCTGGACAGCGCACGATGGGGACAGCGGTTAAGACACATGGAAGCCATTGATCTCTTATGGAAATCCATGCAGGAATACCCGGTGGGGGGCGGTATGGGGATCGCGGCCGAACGGTTGGCCGAGAAATATAATCTGAGCCGCCTTGAGCAGGATGAACTATCCGTCTACAGCCATCAAAGGGCGGTTCGAGCCATTGAAGAAGACCGTTTTACTCGGGAAATCGTACCGGTGGAAGTGCCCCGGGGAAAGGGACCCGCCAAAGTAGTGGACACCGATGAAAATCCCCGACGGGACATAAGCGTAGAGAAACTGGCCAAACTCAAACCGGCTTTTCAAAAGGACGGCTCGGTCACCGCGGGCAATGCCTCCAGTCTCAATGACGGGGCGGCAGCACTGGTATTGGCCTCGGAGGACAAAGTGAAGGAGTTCGGCCTCAAGCCCCTTGCTGAAATCAAAGCCTTCAGCACCAAGGCTGTGGATCCCCATTATGTGGGCATCGCCTCCGTGCCTGCTATCAAGGATGTTTTGGCCCAGCCCGGACTTGTGCTGGGGGACGTGGATCTGTTCGAAGTGAATGAAGCATTTGCCTCCTATTACCTGGCCTGTGAAAAAGAATTGGGGCTGGACAGGGAGAAAACCAACGTTAACGGCAGCGGCATCTCTCTTGGCCACCCGGTGGGTTGCACTGGCGCCCGCCTGATTGTGACACTCTATTATGAGTTAGAGCGGCAGGGTCTGAACCTTGGGATAGCCGGTCTCTGCGCCGGAGGGGGCGTTGGCACCGCAGTTATGTTGGAGCGCTGTTAGAGGCTTTCAATACAAAAATACCCCCATAACCCTTTTCCCATTCGATTCATGAGTGGTCTATTGTCGATATCCGAAAAAGATCCTAAACGGTCAGCATGTAATATGAGCTCAATTTCGTAAAGGAAAATATTGTTGTCGCCTCTAACCGCAAAAGCTATACAAAGTCAAAAAACCGTGGCCCGAATCCTTACGGCGACCGCTCACTTGTTTGTGAACCATGGATATCATGGCACTTCCATTGCCGCCATTACCAAAGCCATCGGCCTTACCAAAGGGGCGCTATATGCTCATTTTTCCAGCAAGGAAGACTTGTTGTTGGCCCTCATTAAGCAATTTGAGATGGAATTTCTGGATCAACTCATCGCAGAGGTCGAGGACGTTAAAGGCAACGCATTGGATAAGCTCCACCATTATTTCAATTTTGCCGCCAATTTTGCCGAAAAAAACCGCGAGCTCTGCCTGTTAGCCACGATCATTTCAGCCGAGTTCTCAGGAGCCGGCCATGATCGGTTTGATTCGGAATTCAGGCGCATCTATTTTAAATACGCCCGTTTTCTGCGCCGAATTGTGGAAGAAGGCAAACTTCAGGGCCTCATTGACCCCGCTCTTGACACCCATACGGCGGCTTACACCATCATCGCCTTTCACGACGGGGTTCTTCTGCAGTGGCAGCGCAGCAGGGATGTGCTTGAGGGGCCGGTTTTCGTTAAAACCTTTCGACAGCTTTTATTTCACGGCTTAGGGATGAAAAACGGAGCGCAGGATGCTTGAAGTTAATAACATTGAGGTTGTTTACAACGACGTGATCCTCGTGTTGAAGGGCATATCCCTCTCTGTGCCAAAAGGGAACATCGTTGCACTTTTGGGGGCCAACGGCGCGGGGAAGACCACAACGCTGAAGACCATCAGCGGAGTTCTCAGGCTGCAGAATGGCGACCTGGAAGGCGGAACCATATCCTTCGATGGAAAAGAGATCCAGGATGATGACCCGGACCGGATCGTCCGGAATGGGATTTCCATGGTTCCCGAGGGTCGTCGCATATTCTCCGATCTCTCCGTGGTCGAAAACCTTGTGGTGGGGGCTTTCACGCGGTCTGACCGCAGCCGGGTGAGAAAAGACCTGGAAATGGTCCTGAACTATTTCCCGCTTGTCAGGGAAAGGCGTAATCAGCGGGCGGTTTACCTGTCTGGAGGCGAGCAACAGATGGTGGCGGTGGGCCGGGCACTCATGTCGCAACCCCGTCTCATTATGTTGGATGAACCCTCCCTGGGCCTGGCTCCCCTGGTTGTGAAGAGCATCTTTGAAATATTGAAACGGATAAACCAGGAACAGAATACCACCCTTTTGCTGGTGGAGCAGAACGCCAATCTGGCGCTCAATTTCGCCTCCTATGGGTACATCATGGAAAACGGCCGCATGGTGCTGGATGGTCCCTGCCGGCAGCTCAAAGAGAATGAGGATGTGCAGGAATTCTACCTGGGCGTAACCGACCAGAAGGATCGCAAAAACTACGCCCAGGTAAAACACTACAAACGACGAAAACGCTGGTTGTCTTAGGGGTATCAACATGGCCCAGTTGGAAATAAATGATATCACAGTCCGGTTCGGGGGAATCGTCGCACTGTCCAATGTGGCCTTTGGAGTTGAGCGGGGACATATTCACGCCTTGATCGGCCCCAACGGGGCCGGAAAGACGTCTCTGTTCAATGTGATCAGCGGCATCTATCAGCCCACATCCGGGGATGCCTTGTTTGAGGGGCATGTTTTGAACAAAATGAAGCCCCACAGCATCGCGGGTCTGGGCGTGGCCCGCACCTTTCAGAACATCGAGCTGTTTCAACACATGACCGTGATCGACAACCTGCTCCTGGGGCGACATCTTCACATGCGCACGGGCATTCTGACCGGCGCTCTATTCTACGGCCGTGCGTTGGCGGAAGAAACCGCTCATCGACTGAAAGTGGAAGAGATCATCGATTTTCTGGAAATCGAAAAAGTCAGGAAGAAGCCGGTGGGCTCTCTGCCTTATGGTATTCAGAAACGGGTGGAATTGGGCCGGGCCCTTGCCAACAATCCACAACTGCTGCTTCTGGATGAGCCGGTAGCCGGCATGAATGTGGAAGAAACCGAAGATATTGCCCGCTTCGTTCTGGATATCAAGGAAGAGCTGGGCACGACCATTCTGATGGTTGAACACGATATGGGCGTGGTCATGGACATCGCAGACCGGGTAACAGTGCTCGATTTCGGTGTGATGATCGCCGACGGCACGCCGGCCCAGGTTCAGGCCAACCCGAAAGTCATTGAGGCATATCTGGGGGAGGGCGACCAGTAGCATGAAGCAAGAAACAGCCGGCGGTAAACTGACAATCCCCAAACTCCTCAGAGATAATCGAATACGCTACGGGGACCGGACTGCCCTGCGCGAAAAGGACCTGGGGATCTGGCAGAAGGTAAGCTGGAACCAGTATTGGGAACATGTGCGCAATTTTGCCCTGGGGCTTAAGGAACTGGGTCTTGAAGATCAGGAAGGCAAGGTCTCCATCCTGGGAGACAACTGCTTGGAATGGCTCTATGCGGACATCGCAGCCCAGGCCTGCCGCGCCATTTCCATTGGGGTTTACCCCACCAATGTGTCTGAACAATGCTTCTATGTGCTGGAAAACTCTGATTCCTCCATGGTGGTCTGCAAAGATCAGGAACAGGTGGACAAAATTCTTGAGATCAAAGCCCGCCTCCCCCGCCTGAAGCATATTATCGTCATCGACATGAAAGGGCTCAGAAACTATAAAGACCCCATGATCATAAGCTTTGAGGAGGTGGAAAAGCTGGGAATCGCCCGCCACAGAAAAGATCGGGAACGCTTCGAACGTATGGTGGAGGCTGTTGAGCCGGACGATGTGGGGGTTATGGTCTATACCTCCGGCACCACGGGAAAACCAAAAGGGGCCATGATCACCCACCGCAATATGGTGGCCATGATCCAGGGGCTCAGCGAGGTGATCCCCTTCAACCAAAAGGACTCCCTGGTCTCGGCACTCCCCCTTTGCCACATTGCTGAGCGGAGTTTTTCCATGATTTTCCCCATGTGGGCAGGGTGTGCCGTGAATTTTGCCGAAAGCGTCGCCACCCTGCAAGAAGACCTGCGGGAAATTTCCCCCACCGTTTTTTTGTCGGTTCCCCGCATATGGGAAAAAATGCACTCCAACATCGCCATCAAGATAAAGGACTCCTTTTTTTTCAAGCGTTGGGTGTATAACGCCGTGATGCCCATCGGGGAAAAAGTGGCAGCCCTCAGGCTTTCGGGAAAACCGATTCCCTTTATCTGGCAAATCCTTTACGGACTGGGCTACCTGCTCCTTTTCAGGGCCTTGAAGAATTCCATGGGTCTTTTAAACGGACGCATTTTTGTGAGCGGCGCCGCCCCAATGTCAAAAGAGCTATTGCGTTTTTATCATGGCATCGGCGTACGGGTGCGGGAGTGTTTTGGGATGACCGAATGCGCAGGAATCAGCGTCATTCCCAGCAATCATAACATTCGCGCAGGCGAAGTGGGCGAGGCAATCCCGGGAATTGAGATCAAACTGGCCGACGACGGCGAGATCATGCTCAGGGGTGATTCCGTTTTCGAAGGCTACTACGGCGACCCCGAACAAACCGCCCTCTCTTTTAACGAGGAGCGTTGGCTCATGACCGGGGATGTGGGCGAATTCACTGATGAAGGCCAGCTCAAAATCGTGGATCGCAAGAAAGACCTGATCATCAACGCCTATGGAAAAAACATCGCCCCCAGCGAAATTGAGAACAAACTGAAATTCAGCTCATTCATTAAGGAAGGCATTGTGGTGGGCGACGGCCGTCCATACCTCTCAGCCCTGATTCAACTTGAGCTGGACAATGTTTCGGACTGGGCACAGGAAAACCGCATTGCCTACACCACCTACAAGAGCCTGGCTGAAAACCATGAGGTCAACAAGCTCATTCAGGGGGAAGTGGATGCGGTCAACGAACAACTGGCACGAGTGGAAAAAATCAGAAAATTCGCCATTCTCACCAAGGAGCTTGACCAGGATGACGACGAAGTGACGGCCACCATGAAGGTGCGCCGTTCCACCGTGGAAAAAAAATTCAAGCAGATTATTGACTCGCTGTATTAGGGGTGGGGAAACCCTATTTGAGGAGGCGTACATGTATTTTCTGGAATTAGTCATAAGCGGAATAGCCGTGGGCAGCCTCTATGCGCTCATTGCCATGGGGTTCGTGCTCATTTACAAGGCGACCGGCGTCCTCAACTTTGCCCAGGGAGAGGCGATCATGGTGGCGGCCTTTATCTGTTACTATCTGGTCACCCGCTTTGGGGTTCCTTTCTGGCTGGCCGTACCTCTCACCCTAATTGCGTCGGCCCTGCTCGGAGCCGTAACCGAACGTCTGGTGATCCGGCCCCTGTTGGGAGAACCGGTCTTTTCCGTGGTCATGGTTACCATCGGCCTTAGCATCTTCCTCCGCTCCATGGCCGGCATCATTTTCGGACACCACAATTATGTCTTTCCCAGCCCTTTTCCCGTGAAACCCCTCCAAATGGCGGGCATCGTGCTGAGTCACAATCATCTCTGGAGCATGATCATCTCCTTTTCACTCATGCTCATCTTCTTCTTCTTTTTCAAATTCGCCCGTTTGGGCTTGGGCATGAGAGCCACGGCCAATGATCAGGACACCGCCACCCTCATGGGGATTAACATCAAGAGTGTGTACGCGTTAACCTGGGGGATCTCTTTCGTGGTGGCGGGACTTGCCGGCGTGGGTCTGGCCAACGTCATGGTGCTTAACGTAGGACTGGCTTTTGTGGCCATCAGCGCCTTTCCCGCCGTAATTCTGGGAGGGCTCGAGAGCATTCCCGGCGCCATTATCGGAGGGCTCACCATCGGCATTCTGGAAAACCTGGCCGGTGGATATCTGGACCAGATCGTGGGGGGCGGAGTCAAAGATGTAACGCCCTTTGCCGTGTTGTTTCTGGTATTGATGATAAAGCCCTACGGGCTGTTCGGAACCAAAGAAGTGGAAAGGGTCTAACGATTATGCCGATTCGCAGCAAGACATTTTGCGAAAGTTACCACGACGACATTAAACTGCTGGACACCATCTGGAGCAAGTGCTGGATGGGCCTGTTTATCCTCGGATTACTCATTCTGCCTTATGTAACGGATACCTACATCGTCTATATGGTGAATCTCTCTTCCATTGCCATAGTGGCCGCCGTTGGGCTCAATATCCTCACCGGGTTTACAGGCCAGATTTCCCTGGGTCATTCCGCTTTTCTGGCTATCGGCGCCTACACTGCCGCCCTGCTGGGAGAAGGTCTTGGAATGCCTTTCTGGATCACACTCCCCGCCGGAGGCGTGGTCAGCGCCACTGTCGGAATTCTGCTGGGGATCCCCTGCCTCAGACTCAAGGGCCTCTATCTTGCCATGGCCACCATGTCTTTCGGCATCATGGTGGAGTATGTGCTCATCACCTGGAAAGGGCTGACCGGCGGCGAGCGGGGCATGTATATGCCCGAAGTCAACATGTTGGGTCACGCCCTGGATACGGACGAAAACATGTATTACTTCCTCCTATGCATTACGGCCCTGATGATCATCGCGGCCAAGAATATTATCCGCACGCGGGTCGGCAGGGCATTCATCGCGGTGAGAGATCGGGACATTGCAGCGGAAGTCATGGGGGTCAACCTCACGGGATATAAGGTTATGGCCTTTGCCCTAAGCTCCTTTTACGCCGGTGTGGCGGGAGGCATGTACGCCTATGTCATGGGACATATTCACCCTGAACACTTCACCCTGTTGTCCTCTGTTGAGTACCTGGCCATGATAATCATTGGGGGCCTGGGAAGCATCCTCGGCTCCATTTTTGGTGCGGTTTTTATTGTGGCGGTACCTGAAGGTATAAAGCTTCTGGCCCAGGGGGTGGAGTCGCTGATCCCCGCCATGCAGGGCCGCTACGATGAAGAATGGAATATTGCCGTATTCGGACTTTTGATCATGCTGTTTTTGATTTTTGAACCCGGTGGCTTGAACGCCATATGGCAAAGGATAAAGGTTGGATTCAAAAACTGGCCTTTTACATACTAACGGCTCTTAAACTCGCCTGAGGTTTCTTTTTTGAAGAAACCAGGGGCGCCTAAACAAAGGGAGGATAAGGTATGAGAAACAAAGGTAGATCGGCAAGAATGACGGCATTGGTTTGTATGGCATTTCTTTTCACCACCGGGTTGGCGCTGGCCTCCGGCAGGGGTGTCACGGACGACTCGGTCAAGCTGGGTTTTGTGTTGGTCAAGACCGGCCCGGTGGCGGCCCTGGGCATTCCTCAGGGGAACGCCATGATCGACTACATGAATTACATCAATGAAAAAGGCGGCATTAACGGTCGCAAAATAAAGGTGCTCTGGGAAGATGATGGGTTTCAGGCGCCCAAATCCGTGGCCGCGGTCAAAAAGCTCATCGCCAGGGATAAGGTCCTGACCGTTATGACCACGGGGGGCACCAATCAAACCATCGCCAACATGAAAAACATCAAACGCTACAAGATGGTCAACATCCCCAACGCCATGGCCCTGGAGTTTTTCGATCCTTTGCACCCCTACATTTTTGCTCTTGGGGCCCTTTATGAATGGCAATACCAGGTGATCGTGGATTACATCAACGATGACCTCAAGATGAAAGACAAGCGGATCGGCGTGGTCTATACCAAAAAGGAATACGGCAAAAAAGGTCTCGACGCCGTTAAAAAACGGGCTGCCAAATACAATATTCCCGTCGTGGCCGAACTGGTGTTGCCCACCGGCGCGGTGGATGCCTCCAGCCAGGTGCTGGCGCTGCAGCACGCGGGCGCCAACATCGTGATCACCTGCGATGTGCTGCCGCCCATCATCTCATTTTTGAAAACCGCTGAAAAATACAACTACTGGCCCCAGGTCTTCGGTTTTAACTGGGCCACGGACGATCTTCTGGTGAAAGCCTGCGGACCCGCGGCCAAGAACTATATCGGGTCCGGATTTGTGGGAAGCTGGACCGACGACACGCCCGGTATCAAGCTGGTTCGCGAGATCGCCAAAAAATACAACCGCAAACCCAAACTGACCAGTTTGTATATCGGCGGAATTGGCGTCTCCATGCTTTTTGCCGAAGGCATAAAAAGAGCTGGTAAAGACCTGACCCCCGACACCCTGAAAAATGCCCTGGAAACCTTTCGGGATTTTGACACCGGCGGCATCTTTCCGTTGGTAACCTACACACCCGAGAGCCACGCTCCTGCAAAAAAGGTGAAGCTCTTTAAGGCCGACGTGGAAAAGAAGTGTCTGGTGCCTCTGACAGGTTGGCGCAGCCCCAAGGATCTCTAATTTTTTTCAGGGATTCGAAGCATCAGAGAAACTATGCAAAAGCCCCGGTTTTCAAACCCCGGGGCTTTATTGCATAAGATATGGGGAAAACCCAAATTTCAGGGGACCTGACTATCTCCTATTTTCCTCGGATCTGTTCCATGACCCGGGTGATGGCGAGATAATGGCTGTGTTCTTTTTGACAATGCAGGAAAACTCTGGATTCCTCTTCCAGCGTCTCATTGAGGTTTAGATCCATAGCCTGACGAAGGAGTTTCTTGGCCGAGAGAGTGGCCTCTTCAGGCATGGCGGCGATGGACTGGGCGATCTTTCGCGTTTCATCGAGCACATCGGCATCACGAGCCGTCATTTCGCTGATCAGACCGGTGGAAAGGGCTTCCGGAGCTTTTATCATTCTGTTTGTCAGAACCCATTCGGCGGCTTTGGAATACCCCACCAGGCGAGGCAGAAAGTAGGCGCTGCCAAATTCGGGCGTCAAGCCGATCCGGGTAAACGGGCAGCTGAAGGATGCGGATTCCGATGCCAATCGGATATCGCAGGAAAGGGTCATGGTCATGCCCACTCCCAGTGCCGGACCGTTTACCGCGGCCAGGATGGGTTTGGGGAAAAAGGCTAAAATCCTTGGCAGGGAAACATCATAAAAACGGGATGG
>JAUWPC010000244.1 GCA_030611815.1 Desulfobacteraceae bacterium | reverse complement strand
CTTTCCGGGGCGATGATCTGTCCTTTAGAAAACGCTATTTTGAACCAAAAGGGGATGCTTATCAGCTTAACGCTGACGTCAGAAAAGCGGCGCGGTTTATTAAGGGGAATCTGTTAGATGACAGCCTTTTTATGGACCAAGAGCCCTATGACATTGTCTTCTGCCGCAATCTATTGATTTATTTAAGCTCAGAGGCAAAGAGGCGTGCTCTTGAAATCCTGGACCGGTTGTTAGTTAGGTCCGGGATCCTGTTTTTGGGCCATGCGGAACGACAGGTAGCGGTCGAGTGGGGATTCGCTGGTATCCCTGAATTTGGTGTTTTTGCCTGTCGGAAAGAACGACGCAAAAGGGATAATAAGACTAAACCGGCTGTTCATGTTCAATCTCAGCCCTGCCAGAGACTGTTTGAAAAGGCCGGCAGAAGGCTTAGTGCACTCCCCCGTTCGCATCCTCCAGTTGCCATTGGCGAAGCCTTTCAGCCCAAGGTTTTGAGCGAACAGCCGGATAGCAGGGGATTTCTTGAAGGCCAGAAGGATCTGTTTAATGAAGCCCAGAGATTGGCGGATCAGGGGTCTCTTCTTTCAGCGCTGAAACTTTGCGAAACTTTTTTAAGGGAAAATCCTGCCCATGTTCAGGCCCATTTCCTGATGGGCCTTATACTTGAAGCCCTGGACAATGAGGAAAGAGCCGAAGAGTTTTTTAACAAAGCTATTTACCTCGACCCTAATCATTACGAGTCCCTGAATCATCTCTCCTTTGTTGTTGAGCACCGTGGTGACAAGAAGAGGGCCGCCCGCCTGCGAAGGAGGGCACAACTGATTCCTCAGAAGGAGTGAAGGTTCTAACCCGGATAAACCGATCAAAGTGCAACGGAGATCCCGTCTTCAGTGAAACTGATGCGGGGAACCAAAAAGGTCTCTCGCAAAGGCGCAAAGCTCGCAAAGAAAAACAATGAAATAGGCTATAAGGTTCTAAAAGGATCGATTATGCAGAAGGAAGAAAGCTGCTGGAAACGGATAGGGGTATGGGGGAAAGAAGAGCCCCGCTGCCCCAGGCTTGAAGAAGTTATCCATTGCCGGAATTGTGATCTGTTTACCCAGGCGGGCAGAAATCTCTTAGAACGTGATCTCCCCGTGGAATACAAGAATGAGTGGGGCCAGGTCTTATTGGAAAAAAAGGGTGAGGATCCGATCGGTACGTTCCCTGTGGTTACATTTCGGGTTGAAGGGGAATGGTTGGCTCTCCCGGCCCGGGTTTTTTCAGAGATTATAGACAAGGTTAGCATCCACACTCTACCTCACCGAAAAAAGGAGGTCTTGAAGGGCCTGGTAAATGTTCATGGTGAAATACAGATATGCGTTTCGTTAGAACGTCTGATCGGCCTGGAGGAAGAAGCCGAAGATAAGGAAAAGAAACAGAAACTGCATGGACGGATGATGGTGGTGAGCAAGGATGGGGATGTCTGGGTCTTCCCGGTGAAAGAGATCCATGGGATTCATCATGTCCATCCTGATCTATTCCAGAATGTTCCTGTGACCATTTCCAAATCCAAATCCACTTTTACTAAGGAAATTTTCAAATGGAAGGATAAACACGTGGCCTTATTAGATGACGAACTCCTCTTCTACAGCCTGAAAAGGAGTATACAGTGACAGAAGGGAACGGGCAAGACCAGGGCGATCTTTCCATGATGGACCTCTTCAGGTCAGATGTGGAGATCCATACCGATACAATAACCGATGGCCTCTTGGCGCTTGAGGCCAATCCGGACGCCTTAGACAGGGTCGAGGCCATGACACGGGCCGCACATTCCATAAGGGGGGCCGCGCAGATCGTTGATTTGGATGCGGGTTTAAAGGTGGCCCGGACAATGGAGGAATGTTTTGTCGCTGCCCAGAAGGGTGAAGTGTCTTTAGTCTCAGATCAGATTAAAATCCTTCTTAAGGGTGTTGATCTGCTCAACCGCATGGCTAAGGCTGCTTGCAAAGGAGAACCGGAATGGATTCCTGACCACCAGGAAGAGATTGAGCGCCTGATTGCAGCTATGATTGTTTCTCAGGAAACGCGGCCAGATCTTGGCGGGGATATTCCCCCACAGGAAGAAGCCCGAACAGCGGCTGAAGCACCCCCCCCGCAGGCGGAGTCATCGCTACCCCCACATGCCGTTAAAGAAAGGGATGAGGATGCAAATCTTGAGGAAACCGCATTGACGTCCGACCCCGCCATGCTGGATCTCTTCCGCACTGAAACACAAAACAATGTTGCAAGCTTAAACGACGGGCTCCTGGCCTTGGGAGACAACCCTGACGCCCCGGATCGACTTGAATCCTTGATGAGGGCCGCCCACTCCATAAGGGGTGCGGCGCGGATGATGAGTTTTGACGACGCCACAAAGGTCGCACATGCAATGGAGGAATGTTTCGTCGCTTCCCAGAAGGGAGAAGTATCCCTAATTGCAGATCAGATCGACATACTCCTCAGGGGGGTTGATATGCTCAACCAAATTGCTGACGCAGCAGGGGAGGGGGGATCAGAATCGGTTCATAGTCGCCAGGAAGATATCAAACCGTTGGTTGAGGCCATAAGAGGGATTTTCTCCCCGAAGACACCGGTCCCACAGGAGCCCCCCTCCCTAATCTCCGACCCCACCATGTTAGATCTTTTCCAGGCAGAGGTGGAAACCTATGTGGCTGTATTAAATGACGGCCTGTTGGCCTTGGAAAACGATCCGGGAGCCACGGATCAATTAGAGGCCCTTATGAGAGCGGCACATTCCATAAAGGGCGGGGCCAGGGTAGTGGGTTTGGATGTTGCCGTCAGGGTGGCCCATGTCATGGAGGACTGCTTTGTTGCAGCTCAGAAGGGGGAGGTGTCCTTGGGCTCAGATCAGATCGACATCCTGTTCCAGATTGTGGACCTCCTGACCCAGCTCTCTAAATCTCTCAATGAGGGAGAGTCTGATTGGGTGGGTCAACACCGTCATGAGATTGACCGCCTGGTTGGCGCCATATCGGCAATTATCGATGGAGAGTCAGCCATCGAGGTCTCTCCAATGGAAGTGACGCCTTCCGTGAAACCGGGCCCGCCGGCCAAATTACCGGCAGAGCCTGTCCAACCCCCCGCAGATACTGCCGTGGGGCTGCCGATCCCCCAGGAAGCAGGCGAAACCTTGCCCAAGCAAAGTCTAACGGAAATGGACCGGACAGTACGGGTAACGGCAGCGAAGATTGAACGCCTGGTTGGCCAGGCCGGAGAGGTAGTTGTAAGCGCCCGCGGGCTTCCTGCTTTTTCAGAAGCCCTCCTGGAACTTAAGCGAAATCATATCGAACTACTCACTATTTTAGAAGGATTACAGGAAATCTTAGTGCAAAAAGGTGGTGACCCGCACGCCTCCGATCTCTTGCTCCAGGCCAGACAGAAGACCAAGGCAATAGGCCTGAATTTGGCTGAGAGGTTGAACCAGTTCGATATATTTAACAGCACTTCCGTTGCCCTTTCTGATCGTCTCTACCATGAAGTTGTTTCCGTACGAATGCGCCCCTTTTCTGACGGGGTTCAGGGCTTTCCGAGGATGGTGCGTGATCTTGCCCGTGAATTAGGCAAGAAAGTCCGCTTCGATATCATGGGGAAGGCCACGGAAGTCGATCGAGACATTTTAGAGAAATTGGATGCTCCCCTCAATCACCTTCTGCGCAACGCCATAGATCACGGGATTGAACCCCCTGAAGATCGTCTAACTGCTGGAAAGCCTGAAACCGGCAACCTGCGTTTAGAGGCTGCCCACCGATCGGGCATGCTTATGATAACGATTTACGACGATGGCCAGGGCATTGATTTGGACAAATTGAGAGAAAAGATTGTGCAGAAGGGCCTTGCCGGCCCCGATATGGTCAAAAAGATGACTGATCCGGAACTTATGGACTTCCTGTTCCTTCCTGGATTTTCCACGGCAAAAAATGTCACTGAGATCTCAGGACGGGGTGTGGGTCTGGATGTGGTTCGTAATATGGTCCATGAGGTGGGCGGAGTGGTCCGCGCCGTATCCAAGCCGGGAGAGGGGTTAATCTTTCATATGGAGCTGCCGCTGACGCTCTCTGTGGTTCGGACCTTTTTGGTGGAGATCGCGGGAGAACCCTATGCTTTCCCCCTTGCCAGAATTGACAGGTGTCTCAAACTCTCAAGATCAGAAATCGATACAGTGGAAGACCGCCAGTACTTCAGGTTTGACGACAACAATATCGCGTTGGTTGATATCCACCACGTTTTGGAGTTAAAGGCCCGACCGCAACAGCAGGAGGAACTGTTCGTTGTGGTAGTAAGTGACAGATTAAACTTCTATGGTCTTTCTGTGGACAGGTTCTTAGGCGAATACGACCTTGTGGTAAGACCCGTGGACCCGCGACTGGGAAAGGTCGCTGACATAAGCTCGGTAGCCGTGATGTTGGACGGGTCTCCTGTGCTGATTTTTGATGTGGAGGACATGGTGCGGTCTATAGATAACCTCCTTTCAGGCCGCAGGCTCCGCAAACTGAGCAGCGTGACCGATAAGGAAGAAACAAAGAGAAAAAAACGGATTTTGGTTGTGGATGATTCATTTACTGTCCGGGAGATGGAGCGTAAATTACTTGAAAACAAGGGATATGAAGTAGAAACAGCCGTTGACGGGGTAGATGGCTGGAACGCAGTACGTGCCAATCATTATGACATGGTAGTGTCGGATGTTGATATGCCGAGGATGAACGGCATCAAATTCGTAACGCAAATCAAACAGCACGCCGAACTAAAATCCTTACCTGTTATAATTGTCTCCTATAAGGATAAGGAAGAGGATCGGCTCTTGGGTCTGGAAGCAGGGGCCAACTACTATTTGACTAAGAGCAGCTTTGAAGATGACGCGCTCATAAATGCGGCCGTTGATCTCATAGGGGAGGCGTGATCGTGCGGATTGCCATTGTCAATGATAGGGTTCAAATTGTGGAATTCCTGCGCAAAATAGCGGAGAGCGTTCCAGGCAATCAAGTTGCCTGGGTAGCCCGAAATGGTGCGGAAGCCGTGGAAAAGTGTGCGGCCGATACCCCCGATCTGATTCTAATGGACCTGATCATGCCTGTAATGGATGGTGTTGAGGCCACGCGCCAGATCATGAATAGGTCGCCATGTCCGATTCTTGTTGTGACTGCCACATTGGGCGGGAATACTCCAAAGGTCTTCGAAGCCATGGGTCATGGGGCCTTAGATGCAACAAATATCCCTGTTATGGGAAGCGATCCAGTGGCCCAACAGGGGAGAGATGCCTTGCTGAAAAAGATTGAAATGATAGGAAAGCTAAGCAGGCAATCCTCCTTGTCCCCC
>JAUWPC010000357.1 GCA_030611815.1 Desulfobacteraceae bacterium | reverse complement strand
CCTGCGCCTATGATTGCTGCGTGTTTTACAAACCGTCTTCTCGAGATCATGCCCTGAATCAACCTCCCTTTCCTATTTCTCTTTCCACACAGGACTTCGTTTCTCCTTAAAGGCACTTATACCTTCCTTGGCATCTTCTGTTGAGCAAAGACGAGCAAAAGCTTCGTTCATATATTCGAATGCCTTGTAATAATCTAAATCCGCTACCGCATAGAATGCCCCTTTGGCGATCTGTAGTGCTATGGGACTCTTTTGGGCCAGAATTGCGGCCCAGTTACGGGTTTCCCTGTCTATGTCGGCTTCAGGTACCACTTTGTTAACAAGCCCCATTTGCAAGGCCTCCTGGGCGGTTATCAAATCGCCGTAAAATAATAATTCAAGGGCTCGCTTCCTCCCTATGGACCGGGTAACCGGCACTACCGGCCCAATGCAATTTAGGCCAACATTGATGGCGGTTAGACCCAAACGTGCTTTTTCACTGGCAACGGCAAGGTCGGCGGCTGCTACCAGACCGGCGCCATTTGCTGCAGCAACTCCGTGGACTTGAGCAATAACAGGTTTATTCATACGGCTAATCGTAACGAGTGGGTTCTCCATGCAGTCAATCCAATCGCGATATTCCATAACACTCTTATCAAAAAAATCGCTGACATCAATCCCCGCACAAAATGCTTTGCCAGCTCCTTTAATGATAATAACTCGCACCTCTTTTTCAGAGTCAAGTTCCTGAAACGCTTGGCTGAGTTCTGTTGCAAGAGGGATAGTGAACGTATTAAGATTATTCGGGCGGTTAAGCGTTATTTCAGCGACAAAATCATCCCCAGTTTCAACGATAATATTTTCGTAACTCATGGTATTAATCCTTTCTTGAATATAAATTTTTTACCGATTCAGCCTCTTTACAAAAAGCGTTGTCAGGCTTTTTGCTACATTTTTCAAAGGTCTCGTTTGTATATGCTTCCAAAACAGTGCGAAGTCTTTGTCGGTATATGTCTTGAGAACTTGTTTCTTACAGCCTCAATTATCTTGTGGTGCGGCAAGTTCTATTCAATCGAATGCCATTTCAGTTTTCCATTCTTTCCAAACATTACCGACAAGTTCCGGACCAGGTTTGAGCGTCAACTTTCCTGGTCTCCAGCCAGACGGCGTGGCCCCCGTTCCTTTTGATGCCCTGGACATGGCACATCACTACCTCATTCAACAATATGAGTCAAGAGTAGACCCCTTATACACTGCACGGAGCGGGATGAGTTCTTAAAACTGTCTTCAAGCCGACCAGACGATTTCGCCGTCCACCACGGTCATGACAAAGGGGATTTCCGGGACCTCTTCAGGTGCGACCTCTCGCGGATCAGCGGCCATTACGGTAAAATCCGCTCTTTTACCGATCTCAATGGTCCCGTTAAAGGCTTCGTCAAAAGAAAGGTAGGCCGAGCCGCGCGTATAAAGGCGGATTGCCTCGTCCATGGTCAGGGCCTCGTCCGGCCCCAGAGCCTCGCCAGCGGGAGTCCGGCGCAGCACGACGTCTCGAAGCCCCACTCGCGGGTCGAGATTGGCCACGGGGCAGTCCGAACTGCCCCCGAGCGTCATTCCGGCCCGGAGCATGCTCTTGAAGGGGTAGAGTTGATGGGCCAGTTCAGGGCCAAAGGCATCAAGAAAGCCGTCGCCCAGTTCCCCAAGGAAAACGGGCTGGACCGAAGCAAGGATATTCATGTCTGCCGCCCGTCTTAAAAGGTCAGGGTAGAGGCAGCCCGCATGTTCGATGCGGTGGCGAAGAGGATTGTCGGATTTGGGACCTAAAACCGCCTCGTAGGCGTCCAGGGTGTCGCTGATCCCCTCGTCTCCCTGTGCGTGGATAGCGATCTGGTATCCCAGGGCGTGGTAGCATTTTACCTTATCGATCAGCTCTTCGCGGCTCTGCATCTTGAGTCCTTTATCATGGGGTGGCGTAAGGTAGGGCGTTCCCACTGCGGCGGTGCGGTTCGACATGCCTCCGTCTGCGAAGAGCTTGATAGGCCCTATCCTGAGCTTTCCGCAGCCGAACCCGGTCTTTATCTGAGATCCGGTCAAGGGCTCGGCCATGAGGGCGTAATTCATGGTATAGATGCGGATCTTGAGCCGGCCGGCAGCCAGCGTCTCCTGGTACATATTCAGGGTGGGCGGCACGACCAGTGCATCGCCGGCAAAGACCAGGCCCACGCGGGTAAACTTCTCTACAGTCCTTTCACATAGTTCTATCCGTTCATGGGCGCTCATGGCGGCCAGGTCGTCGAAGAAGAGCTTGTTAAAGACATCCATCATGGCCTGATCGTGAAGCACGCCGTTCGGCTCTCCGGATGCAGGGTCTTTTTCAATGATGCCCCCTTGCGGATTGGGAGTGTCGCGGGTGATGCCGATCTCTTTGAGGGCCTGGCTGTTTAGGACGCAGGCGTGAAGAGAGGTGTGGAAGAGGATGACGGGATGCCCTGGGCTTACCTGGTCGAGGTCGTTCCTGGTTGGGTGCCTGTTTTCAGCCAGGAAATATTCGGCATAGCGGGAGCCTTTGATCCAGGTCCCGGGCGGAACCTTTTGGGCCTCCTTTTTGACAAGGTTGAGGACATCGTCCATTTTTCTGACATTGGAAGGGGCCAGGTCGATGCCGTCTGTCAGGTAGCCGTACATTGGCAGATGGTTGTGGGCCTCCATAAACCCTGGGAACATAACAGCCCCTTTCAAGTCCACCACTTCGGCTTTGGGCCCGGCCAGTTTCCGCACTTCGGCTTCAGTGCCGAGGGCAGTGATGAAGCCATTACTCGCGCCAACTGCCGTACAGGTGATGCCGGCATCGTCGAGCGTGTTTATCTTGCCGTTTATGAAAATGATGTCCATATCAAAGTCTCCTCATGCGCACTTGGGCTCTCAGCTTTTCAATATTTTTTCTCAATTGTCGATCCCTTGCCCGCCATTGCCGACTCAGGCGAGGCAGGCGGGGCATCCGGATATCGTATTCTCAGTGGCCTGGACATGGTACATCACTACTACATTCAACAATATGAGTCAAACAAAGACCCCTAAATCTCCACAGGGCCCAACAGTCAACGACAGCCCCCCTTTACGGTTAGAAAAAAATTTATCTTGACTTTAAAAGTCATTCCGCCTATATATGAACTCGAATAAATCATAGTCTCTCCTTGAGGGACAAAAACGCTGCAAGGGGTGCCGGGATACCGGCTGAGAATCATACCCTTACAAACCTGATCCGGATAATGCCGGCGGAGGGATGTGGCAACAGATGAAGAGCCCTGAGCCATGTTTCTTTTAAACGTGGCTCTTTTTTTTGGAGGTAAGGAATTATGAAATTAAACGATGTC
>JAUWPC010000231.1 GCA_030611815.1 Desulfobacteraceae bacterium | reverse complement strand
CAACAGTGTCAATGATGGTTTCAATTTTTATAGGCCTTTTCAGGAGCGTCAGATCGGGGATTTCCTCGGGTATTCTATTGTGAGGGGTCTTGCCATGGCCGTGGGGGCCTGTGTAAATTTTCTTCAGGATGGGAGAATCGGAAAGAGATGTCAATAGTTAATATTTAAGACCCCAATGTCCTGTTATGGGATAGTGCTTGAAACTGAGCTCGGTTTTGTTTGAAGTGTGGATGTTTTTTGAGCTTTTCCTGAGCTTTTGCCACCAGCATATATTGAGAAGTGGAATGATGCGGCAGATTGATGGATAACAGGGTATACATGAATTTGCCCAATATGCAATATGCTTCGTACGCTAAATAATTTTCAGCCTATCCCACTCTTTGATAACTTGACAGAAACCAAACATATCATCAAGTCGGGAAAATTGAGTAAACCTGAGATATCTGATTCCATATCTCAGATCTGACATCGGTTTTGGTATAAGTTAGTATTGGAAAATGTGACCGGGGATACCGAACCTCATTATGGGGGTTGGTCAGTTTTTAGCTCATCCGTTCGCTGAAGAGGGTCTCTGCATTATAATGTAGCATCGCACATCCGTCAAAATCATGCGGGAATGCCAGATCAATACATGATTTTATTCAATCATAGTAATCTGTTATAGGAAAACTGGAATCGTGCTGCACACAGACAAGGTTAAGCATTGGATAATTATCCTTGAGCGTCACCGTGGTATTTCCGGCGCCGGGATTACGATGCGAGCAACGCGTATGTTCGAAAGAGCCTCGCGATCCACGCGTCTGAAGGGTAGGGGCAAAAAGACCCGGAAGCTCCCACTGGGACACTTCACGTGAGGCTTTATTTCGGAAATGCGGGAAGACCCTTGACCGGTGCCTTCATAGGCATTAAGGTCATGAATCCCTCACAGAGGAAGAACCCTTATGTCAAATTAGACAAACCATGCCATTTCCCAATCTAAAAGAACTCCCTGGGGGCAGGTCTTCCTCCTGGTGGGAGCTGGAGTCGTGGGAGTGACTCCTTTACAGCCCGCTTGAGACCTGCCCGCAATGCTTCGCAACGCGAGGCAGGCGGAGATGTTTGATTATGAGTAAGATTATGATTATGAGTAAGAGAATAAGGATTTTAGATAAGGGTGTAGGTTTTCTAAATGATGACGTCTGAAAAAATAGTTGCAGTAGTTTTAGCAGGGGGCATAAAAAAGTTCTCTTTTAAAGAGTTTTGGCACCAGTTGGAGGATCTATTCTCCTATAGAGAATGGTATTTCAGGAGAGGATATAAATCACTAAAAGAGATAAAGGCAATGAGAGGTGTAGGTGGCAAGCCAAAGCCAATGGTAGAATATATATTAAACACACTAAGGAACACAAAAGAGATAGACAGAATCATAGTTGTTGGTCCTGAAAAGGAGATGAGGGAAAAAATTGATCCTGATTTATTATCAGGGGACAGTAATATTAAGCTCATCGAGCAAAAAGAGAGTTTCGGGCGCAATGTAAAAGAAGGGTATAACCATGCCGGAGAAAAATATGTCCTTTTTGTTACTTCGGATTCACCTACAACAAGAGAAGAGGATGTGTCCGAATTCATAGGAATATGTCGAGAGTTATATAGTGAATATGATTGGATATGTCCAATCGTGAAAGAATCCTTGTTAAAGAGATATTATAGGTTATTCCCCCGACCGGTTTATAAAATGGTGCCAGATAATATATTTCCCAATGATTACATCGACGAAGAAGAGGTTCGAGAAGACGGAAGAGTTGGGTTCAGGATAACAAGCATGACTTTTGCGAATTTAGAGAATCTCCCGGCAGAAAGGATCGATGAAGCATATAATATTAGAAAACTATACAGGAAGGGTTCAAGGGATACATTAAAGACAATATTTGGGAAAAATGTGATCAGACGATATAGGCAAGGTCTAAAAATGTCAGAGCTTGAAAAGATGCTTTCCGACCATGAAGGTTTAAGGTTAAAGTTTGTTGGCTTAAGCGGAGCAGGCACTTCATTGGATCTTGATAGCAGGAGAGATGAAAAGAAATTTAGTGAGCTGCACTTATGAGTTACCAGTCGATTGTACAATCGATTGTATAGGCAGGCAACAGTGCCGCGGTCAGAGAGGACTCGCATTTCAGGGTTCAGGAGAACTCGATTTTATTGGTCAAAAGACTGATTCGGATTGTATATCCTTTTCTAAATGATTATGATGAAATCTTAATTCCTTACATTAAGGTCTCAAAGAATCAGGGAGAATCTAACATGTGTGGTATTGTGTGTTATGTGGGAAATAAGGATGTAAAGTCCATACTTCTTGAAGGATTAAAGCGGCTTGAATACCGGGGCTATGATTCGGCAGGTTTGGCTGTACAGGATGGAAAAGAAATCAAGTGGCACCGGGCAGTGGGGAAGATCGTTGAATTAGAGAGCAAAGTGAACGGCCTGAAGATGAAAGGCACTGTCGGCATTGCCCACACACGGTGGGCCACCCATGGCGAGCCTTCAGAGGAGAATGCTCATCCCCAGAGAGACCAGGATGAGAACGTATTCGTCATCCATAATGGTATTATCGAGAACTACCATTACCTGAAGAGGAAGCTCGAAAAGGAGGGGACCCGATTCAGGTCCGAGACAGATACTGAAGTTTTGGCCCACCTGATAGCGTTGAATTTCGACGGCAGTCTCAGCGATGCCGTCAGAAAGACCATGTCCCAGGTAGAAGGTACTTTCGGACTTGGTGTCATTCACAGACAAACTCCCGGTCAGATTGTTGTCGCCAGAAGGGGCAGTCCCCTTATTATCGGAGTGAGTGATGACGGGCATTTCGTTGCGTCGGATGTTGCGGCAATGGTAAGGTATACCAATAAGGTGGTCCATCTCGAAGAAAATGAAGTCGCGACAGTGACTGAGGATGATTTTTCTATATCCACGGCACAGGCCAAACCTATAAAACGAAGTACCGAGACAGTAGAATGGCGGGCCGAAGATGCGGAGTTAAACGGTTTTCCTCATTTCATGCTCAAGGAGATCTATGAGCAGCCGGTGACCATCAGGAACGCTATCAGGGGGAGACTGGAGCCCGGGGAGGGTGTCCCGAAACTCGGCGGAATCATGCCTGTATGGGACAAGCTCAAGGAATGCAGACACATGGTCCTTGTGGCCTGCGGAACATCTTATTATGCAGCCTGTGTTGGGAAATATATCTTTGAGAAATTGACAGAGGTCGACATAGAGGTGGGACTCGCCTCGGAGTTTCGTTACCGGAAGCTCAACTTTCCTCCCAATACCTTTATCGTTGCCATCAGCCAGTCAGGAGAGACCGCCGACACCCTCGCAGCCATCAGGGAGGCCAAGAGAAAGGGCGCCACTCTCATAGGGATTATTAACGTAGTGGGGAGTTCAATCTCCAGGGAGACGGATGCAGGCATTTATAACCATGCAGGACCTGAGATAGGTGTGGCTTCAACCAAGAATTTTACCTCTCAATTGACGACACTTACGCTCTTGGCGCTCCTGCTGGGTCGGCATCAGAATCAATCTCTTACAGAAGGGGTTCAGGCCATCCGGGCGCTTGAGGCTCTGCCCGGTCTTATCGAGAAGGTTTTGGCCCAGGCCAACCACATTGAGGCCATTGCTGAGAAGTATCATAAATACAAGAACTGGCTCTTTTTGGGGAGAAAATATAACTACCCCATCGCCTTAGAAGGTGCCCTAAAGCTCAAGGAAGTCTCCTACATCCATGCGGAGGGGTATGCCGCGGGAGAGATGAAGCATGGGCCTATTGCGCTGATAAACCCCGAGATGCCTACAGTGGCTATAATACCTCGGGATGAAATGTATGAAAAGATGGTCAGTAATATTCACGAGATCAAGAGCCGAAAGGGGCCTGTGATAGCCATAGCTACTGAGGGTGACGACAAGGTAAGAGATATAGTTGATGACTTGATAGAAATCCCCCCCGCCCTCGATTTTCTGAATCCAATTCTGGCAGTGGTCGCCTGCCAACTGCTGGCCTACTACTGTGCCAATTTCCTGAACCGGGATATAGATAAACCAAGGAACCTGGCCAAGAGTGTGACAGTGGAGTAGGGCGTGAATTGAAGATTGAATATTGAATATTGAAGATTGTTGGAGCGTAGCGGAAATCGCGATTCATCGGGGAAGATTCGGTACCTTTCTCTTCGGTTTCTCGGCCCGCTTGAGTGAAACAGGGCTATACGGAAACATACATTTCTGTGCAACTCCCAGCAGGCAACCTACATAAATGTATGTTCTGATCTTGACTCCTTCCATGATCAAATGAGATAACAGATTGAAGATGATACCCTTTTAATGATTTCTTCTTGCTTGGCATTAGGATTGCAATGACAACAATTCGAAAGGCATCAACGCAGAATGAAATTTTTTGGCCAAAGAGGAGGATATCCAATGGAGTGCCGGACCACAGAAGATGTTCGAAAGATTGTAAAGGATAAAGATATCAGTTTTGTCCAATACTGGTTCACGGATGTATTGGGCGTATTGAAGAGCTTTGCCATTACCCCTTCGGAATTGGAAGAGGGCCTGACAGAAGGGATGGGATTTGACGGGTCTTCCATCGAGGGATTTGCCAGGATACATGAGAGCGATATGATTGCCATACCAGATCCCACTACATTTCAGTTGGTTCCCTGGAGAAGTGGGAATCGGCCGGTTGCCAGGATGTTCTGCGATATTATGAATCCTGACGGAACACCCTATGAGGGGGATCCCCGTTATGTGCTTAAACGTCTCTTGAAAAAAGTTGCTGAAGATGGTTATACGTTCTACGTGGGGCCTGAACTTGAATATTTTTATTTCAAAGACAATACCTCCACGGAATATTTAGATGCGGGGGGATATTTTGATTCTACGCCTTTAGATATGGCAGGCACCCTTAGGAGGGAGACCATTTTTGCCATGCAGGATATGGGTATCCAGGTGGAATACAGCCACCATGAGGTTGCACCCAGCCAGCATGAGATCGATCTTCGTTATGACGAAGGCCTGAAAATGGCCGATAAAACCATGACCTACCGTTTGGTGGTAAAGGAGATAGCCCGGCAGCATGACGTGTATGCGACGTTTATGCCTAAGCCTGTTTTCGGAGAAAACGGAAGCGGCATGCATGTTCACCAGTCGCTCTTCAAAGGTAAGAAGAACGCATTTTATGATCCTGAGGACGAATACAACCTCTCTGATACTGCCAAACATTATATTGCGGGATTATTGCGTCATGCCCCGGAGATCACGGCGGTGACCAATCAGTGGGTAAATTCATACAAGCGCCTGGTACCCGGTTATGAGGCCCCCGTGTATGTTTCGTGGGCCAGGAGAAACCGCTCGGCCATGATCAGGGTACCCATGTATAAACCCGGGAAGGAGACTGCCACGCGGATGGAGTTCCGGTCCCCGGACCCCGCCTGTAATCCTTATCTGGCCTTTGCGGTGATGTTAGGGGCTGGCCTCGAAGGGATTGAAAAGAAATATGAACTGCC
>JAUWPC010000261.1 GCA_030611815.1 Desulfobacteraceae bacterium | reverse complement strand
CGTTGCTCCAGCGCTCCCGAAAACGGTCTGGCTGGACCCACCAAAAGCTGCCCCCATGCCAGCGCCCTTCCCCTTCTGGAGGAGTACAATTAAAATTAAAGCCACACATATACAAACATGAAGAATGATTATTATAGGTGTCATCTAAAAGCCTCTTTTGGAGACCTTTGCAAAACGCCACATTTTTCAAAGGTCTCTCTTTATGAACTATACATTTTATAACGTTGGATCTTCGTTATATCAGACCTGGTTAGGTTTCACTCAACTACTCGACAAACACTATATGATACATAGTATGATTTTTTTTGCAATAAAAAACTGATCCAATTAAGCCTCTTTAAAACGAACGATCTGAACGAAGGAATTTCCTTTGAGGCTCGCACCACCCACAAGCGCCCCATCAATATCCGGTTCTGACATTAGATCGGCAATGTTTTCAGGCTTTACACTGCCGCCGTAAAGAATCCGTACCTGAGCCGCAGACCCTGTATTGAAGTTGTTCTCAATCCATTCACGGATAAACCGGTGAACTTCCTGGGCCTGACCGGGCGTTGCAGTGCGGCCTGTTCCGATCGCCCATACGGGCTCGTATGCCAGGATAGTGGAAGGTCGCATCAATTCATCCGCCTTGAAGTTATGTAATGACAGATCCAACTGCTCTTTAATAACCTCAAAGGTCTTGCCAGCCTCTTTTTGCTCGAGCGTCTCCCCAACACACACAATGGGAATCAAGCCCAAGAATGTTGCGGCCTTGACCTTAAGATCAATCTTTTCGCTCGTTTCTCCAAAAATAATTCGTCTTTCAGAATGGCCTAAAATCACATGCGTGCATGTTGCCTCCTGAAGCATCCTTCCAGATATCTCCCCCGTGTAAGCCCCACTCGCTTCCCAGTGCATATTTTGTCCGGCTAAAAAAATCTTGGAATTTCCTATGGCTTTCCTGACATGAGCCATATGAGTGAACGGAGGCGCCACTAAAACATCTACTCCCTCAAGACCCCTAATCCCATCCGCTATAGTCTTCACGAGTTCAACTGCGTCAGTATAGCGCAGGTTCATCTTCCAATTGCCGGCAATCATCGGTGTTCTTTCAAACATTTGTCAACTCACTATTGATAGTCTCGTAAAAAGTCCAAGTTCAAATTTTCCTTGCTTATAACTTACTGATATTGCTACATTTCAATTTCACTTTTTTTGAATTTTGCTTGCCCTGTGGAATGCGGAGCCTATTCCTCTGGGGCGCCTTTTTGCGGCTTTATCAATTATTGGCCATAAAAACACCCAAATCTACCATTCGGCTGGCATAACCAAACTCGTTATCATACCATGCCAGGACCTTGACCATATCCCCAATGGCCATGGTGGAAGGCCCGTCTATGGTAGACGAAACAGCGGTGCCGTTGAAATCAATGGAAACCAGGGGCTCTTCGCTAACGGCCAAGATCCCTTTGAGATAGGTTCCGGCAGCTTCTTTCATGGCCTTGTTGATTTCCTCGGCCGTGGCCGGTTTTTCCAACTGTGCAACAAGGTCTACAACCGACACATTAGGGGTGGGCACACGGATGGCCATTCCGTTCAATTTACCTTCCAATTGCGGAAGAACCAGGGCGACAGCCTTTGCTGCTCCGGTCGTTGTTGGTATCATGGAAAGCGCTGCGGCCCTTGCCCTTCTTAAATCCTTGTGTGGGAAATCCAGGATCCGTTGATCCCCGGTGTAAGAATGGGTCGTTGTCATCAGTCCCTTTTTGATCCCAAAATGATCTAAGAGGACCTTGCAGAGAGGAGCAAGACAATTGGTTGTGCATGAGGCGTTGGAAACAATATGATGTTTCTTAGAATCGTATTCGTGCTGGTTAACCCCCATAACCACCGTGAGGTCAGGCCCTTTGGCAGGCGCTGAAATGATCACCTTCTTGGCGCCGGCCGCTAAATGCCCAGAAGCCTTCTCCCTGTCTCTAAAAAGGCCGGTGCACTCAAATACAGTTTCAATGCCGAGATCGCCCCAGGACAGATTTGCAGGTTCCCTTTCTGTGAATATCTCAATTTCTTTCCCGTTAACAATAAGTGAATTATCCGTGCTTGAAATCTCGGCGCCAAGAACGCCATGCACAGAGTCATATTTTAACAGATGGGCTAAAGTTGCAGGGTCAGTGAGATCATTTATGGCCACAAATTCAATTGCGGGATTGTTGATCCCTGCCCTGAAAATCATCCTCCCGATCCGTCCAAAGCCGTTTATACCCACTTTTAAAGACATCTCATACCTCCTCATAGTTATATCTTGCCTTGATGCTGGATTTAAAAACTCACACAAATTAGGACGAAATAACTGCCGCGTTTGAAATTTGTTTTTGGATTCATACTCTTAATCGTTTTGAGCTATTACGTTTTGAGTAAGATTACGATTATGATTAAGATTATGAAATAGTTATTTCGTTCAGGCACTAATTATCGGCAAACAGACTGTTCAAAATCCTTGACTACATATTACTCGTGTCCATTGGCTGAGTTGTCTGTCATGCCTTGAAAAAACCAACCTTTATAAAGAGTCACGAAGTTCCTTAACTTTAGGCACTTAAGACCTTAGGCACTAAAGAAAGGGGCAAGGACATGATGATGGCATCCTCATTCGTTTCTTTATAATAGCGAGGCCTGAACCCTACCTCCTTAAAACCTGCTTTCTCATACAGAGACCTCGCCACGAGGTTTGAAGGCCTAACCTCCAACCACGCCGTTTCAGCCCCTTCAGAGATTCCAACTTCAATCATTTTACACAAGAGCCGCTCCCCCAATCCCTTACCTCGCCACTCAGGATGAACGGCTACATTCATCAAATGGGTCTCATTAGCAAATATCCAGAAGCAGATATATCCCTCTAATACTTCATCAATTAAAAGTGCCCATAAGTGAGAAATCGATCGATCGATCTCACTTGAAAAAGAGTTCAAATCCCAGGGAGAAGGGAAAGAGTTTCTTTCAATCTCTAATATATCCCATTGAAATATCGGAAAATTTTCCCCGGTTACTTCTACAAGGGAACTCATGCGGTCTTCAGTAATTTTCCTGCCAAAGTGATGCTCTGCTTGCCTGCCTCCTGGGCCCTTTCGCCTAAATCGCTTAATGTAAGGCGATCCCGGTCTTTGGCAACGGAAATAACCATCGGGAGGTTTACTCCTGTCAACACCTCGACCATCTCCTCATTTAGGAAAGAAAGGCTTAAATTGGAAGGAGTGCCGCCAAACATATCGGTAAGCACTAAGACCCCCTGCCCCTGGTCAAGGGCATTTATCTTTTCGGAAATCTCATTCAGTATTTCTTTACTCTCCGTTGTCTGGGTAATGGAAATAGAATCGGCTGCTTCCAGCCTTCCCATAATAAGTTCAGCAGCATTGAGAAATTCCTTTCCCAGGTCACAGTGAGAGATAATTAGCAATCCGATCATTGATAGTCTCGTAAAAAGTCAAAAGGTTCAGGATTTGGAGCAATCCTATCAAAGCTAAGTAGTTACAATAATTCGAAATATTTACCCCGTGAAATGTCCCTATTTTTTCTATTTCACTGGGGCCTAAATTCCCAAATGCGCAATTGCCCGTAAAAAGTCTCCAAGACCGTCACTCCCGCGAACGCTGGAGTCTCCCGCTGCGGCGGGATTGATTTCCCTGGATTCCCGCATTCGCGGGAATGACGAAAACGGGTCATCTTTGACTTTTTACAAGACTGTCAATTATGGCTCTCCATCAAATTGAATAATCGTTTGGTAAAGCTCTTCTTTGGTCTCGGCCCGCATCAGTTCTTTCCGGAAAGCGCTGTTTTTCAAAATTCTTGCTATCTTGGTCAGAACCTGCAAGTGTACACTGGAAGAATTCTCAGGGGCTAAAAGAAGGAAGAAGAGATAAGCAGGCTGCCCATCCATAGAGTCGAAATCGAGGCCCTCCTTACTCCTCCCAAATGATATAATAGGATGCCTAACACAGTTTAGCTTGCCGTGGGGAATAGCAACACCGTCACCTATGCCCGTGCTTCCAAGTTGCTCCCTCTCGACAAGGACCTTGACAATCAGTCCCTTGTCTATGCTCGGATCATGCGTAGAAATGACTTCAGCTAATTCTCCCAAAACGCCCTTTTTATCCTTAGCCCTAAGCTCAGGCACAATATTATCTATTTCTATAATATCAGAAAGTTTCATTGCATAAACCAGCTAATCAAATAACTATGCACCAGCAAAAAGCCTTTTTACTGGCAATTGCGGGAAAATTTGTGGCCCGGAGGCCAGAACATGACTTTTTGTTCAAGCACCAATCAGCCCGGCATGATGAGTCCCAGATTGCCGTTAGCCAGGTTGTAAATAACGTTAATTTCTCTTGATTTGGCATTTCTAAAGACCAGGAAGTCCTGTTTCAACAAATTAAGCTGCATGGCTGCTTCTTCCGGATCCATCGGTTTGGCAACCATTTTTTCGACTTCAATTATGGGCCCATCCTGAGCTACATCAGTGGTGTCATTCGCCTCATCGTTAACTGAATCAGCTTCACCCTTTGCGTTTTCCTGCCGATGGTTTCTTATCTTGGAGATATGTTTCTTGACCCGGTTCTCAATCTTATCCATAACCTGGTCAATGGCCGAATACATATCCCCAGTCTCTTCAACTGCTTTTATTGGGGTTCCGTTTACTCTGAGAGACACGTCTGCTATATGTCGGAATTTTTCAACTGTCAATACAATGTGGGCCTCCAGAGGAACGTCTAAGTATTTTTTAATCTTAGACACCTTATCTTCTGCGTATGCCCTTAGGCTCTCTATAGGCTCTGTGTGTCTGAATGTTACCGTAATATCCATAAGGCTTCCTCCAATACCTCAAACTTCTAACGGGGTTTACTTAGTGTCTGAACGAAAACTGTCTTTTTCGCCCATATCTGCGTCAGACTCATCAGGCACTCAGTCATCTGAGTGCCTGATCGTCTTCCTTGATCTGAAC
>JAUWPC010000061.1 GCA_030611815.1 Desulfobacteraceae bacterium | reverse complement strand
AACCGGGTAATCCCACTTGCAAAAACCATTGATATGATATATTGCGTAGGCGTTTACAGGTTCTGAATTTCCCTCTGAACCCGTGAACGGTTACTATATTCCGCTGATAGCGGTAGCAACCGTGAGTGAATATGGGAGGATCTGTATTATGACCAAAGAGTACAAGCATCTTGAGACCAAACTCATTCATGCGGGCGAACCCGATCCGTTGATATGCGGAGCGGTGAGTATGCCGGTGTTTCAGTCATCCACATTTGAGTGTGCGGGTGAACCGGGCTATTACAATCTTAAATATATTCGTCTGAATAACACACCGAATCATGTGGCGCTTCACCATAAGTTAGCAGCATTGGAAAATGCCGAGTCCGCCCTTGTGACCGCCAGTGGCATGGCGGCTATTTCCACTACCCTTTTGACCCTTTTGGCTGCAGGCGACCATTTTTTGGCGCAAGATTGCCTGTATGGCGGCACACACGATTTTATCACCCAGGATCTGCCACCCCTCGGGATTTCGTTTGATTTTATCGATGGTAACGCCCCTGATTCCTGGAAATCGAAACTGCAGCCCAATACAAAAGCGATTCTTGTTGAGACGTTAACCAACCCTCTGCTGCAGGTTGCCGACCTCAAGGCTGTGGTCCAATTTGCAAGGGATTACGGCCTCGTTTCTCTGATTGACAACACCTTTGCAAGTCCGGTCAATTTCCGGCCTCCTGAATGGGGCTTTGACCTTTCACTCCATAGCTGTTCGAAATACCTAAACGGTCATTCAGACATTGTGGCGGGTGCTATTATCGGACGTTCCGGCATGGTTGACCGTATCGCACACAAACTTGCCCGGCTCGGCGGATCACTGGACCCCCATGCCTGCTTCCTCCTTCATCGCGGTATGAAGACATTAGCTGTAAGGATGAAATACCAAAATGAAAGTGCACTCCAGATTGCTGAGTTCCTGGAAGGCCATTCATCAGTCGAAACGGTCAATTATCCAGGTCTTAAAAGCCATTCCGGGCACCAACGAGCCAAGGACTTATTTGACGGTTTCGGTGGCATGATCAGTTTTGAAATAGAGGGCGGTTTAGAGGCAGCAGACAGGTTTTTACAAAACACGACCTTGCCGATCTCTGCGCCGAGCCTTGGCGGTATCGAAGCGCTCATTACCCGTCCGGCAGCTACTTCGCATGCCGGGGTTTCCCCTGAGGATCGGCGGGCAATAGGGATTTCTGACAGCCTGATCCGGCTGTCGGTCGGTCTGGAATCCACAAAAGATATGATTGAGGATTTTGATAAGGCCTTTGGGATTGAAGATTGAATATTGAATATTGACGGGTGGAAAGGTCAGAGGTCGGAAGTCAGAGGTCAGAGGTCGGAGATCGGAAAGCGCACAGGCAAGGATGAATGGGCGGTTGGATGGGACGTTTTGATAATCTGTGTAAATCTGCGTAACCTGCCCGCTTGTGCCTCGCAGTGGCAGACGGGTCTGCGAATGGCATTTAGTACCTATTTGTTCAAATCACATCATGTATGCGCATGACTTATGCCACAGCCAGATTGAATATTTTAATGACGGAGCGAAACGACTTCCATAAATATTCAATTTTCAATATTCAATAGCCAATTCCGGCTTCGCCGGGTTAGGGAGGAGAAAGATGGGTGAAAAATTTCAAACAGTTAAAGTCGCAGTGGTACAGGCAAGTCCGGTCCTGTTTGATCGTGAGGCAACAATCGAGAAAACCTGCCGGCTCATTCGTGAAGTTGGAGATCAGGGCGTAAATCTGGTGCTTTTTCCCGAGGCCTTCATACCGGCCTACCCGCGTGGACTCGGCTTTGGAGCGGTAGTCGGCAGCCGGAGCGCGGCGGGAAGACGCACCTTCGAGCGCTACTGGGCAAATGCCGTTCAGGTACCCAGCCCTGCTACTGAGGCTTTAGGCAAAGCTGCCCGTGAAGCAGGCCTCTATTTGGCAATCGGTATTATCGAGCGAGACAGCCGGTTCAGCCAGGGTACTCTTTATTGCACTCTACTCTATTTTAGCCCCAATGGAGAGTTGTTGGGTAAACATCGAAAGCTCAAGCCAACCGCGTCCGAGCGTCTGATCTGGGGAGAGGGAGATGGCAGCACAATGCCGGTTCTTGAGACCGCCATAGGGAGGATCGGTGGACTGATCTGTTGGGAAAATTATATGCCTTTAGCCAGGATGGCCATGTACGGGAAAGGGGTTGAAATATATTTAGCCCCTACTGCCGACCATCGTGAGACATGGCACTCTACACTGCGTCACATAGCATGTGAAGGCCGCTGCTTTGTCCTGGGTTGCAACCAGTTTGTGACAAAGGATATGTACCCTGCCGATTTAGAAGGGTTGGATGATCTGGATGAACTTCCAGAGATAATGTGTCGCGGGGGCAGTGCCATAATTTCGCCATTCGGTGAGGTCCTCGCCGGTCCCCTTTATAATCAGGAAGGGATCCTGTTCGCCGACCTCGATTTATCCGAGATAGCCCGGGGTAAGTTCGATTTTGATGTTGCGGGTCACTACGCCCGCCCTGATGTCTTCCAGCTTGTCGTCAATGAGAGACCCTTTCACCCTGTAGTGACAAAAAATGATGAGAGAGAAAAATAGACTTCTAATCCTCACCGAAAACTCAAGCCATTATGCTGAGTTGATCGAAAGACTCGATTTTTCCGGGCTTGAATTCATCGCCTGCGACAGGGCCGGGGATGCGAAAAACCATGCTGAAGACTGCAATATCATCTTAGGCGAACCCAATCGGATTGCACCTGTTTTAGATGTTGCAGAGAATTTGCAATGGATTCAGTCCACCTATGCCGGGGTAGAGGCGCTTGTAACGCCCTCTCAACGAAACGATTACCTCCTTACCGGTGTGAAGGACCTGTTCGGGCCGCTTATGAGTGAATATGTTTTTGCCTATGTTCTTGCCTTGGAAAGGAATATCTTCCAGACTTACGAGAATCAACAAAACAGGTTATGGCAAGATATGCCGTACAAGAGCCTTAAGGGCACCCTCCTCGGTATTTGCGGCCTTGGTTCTATTGGTCGTCATATTGCTCTAACAGGAAAGCGTTTTGGGATGGACGTTTGGGGCTATAAGCGTTCTAATAAAGAGTTGCCCGGGGTCGATCGTCTCTTCACCCAGGCCAGTTTCAGAGAATTCTTAGCTCATCCGGACTATATTGTGATCACACTTCCCCATACGCCCGAAAGCTTTCACCTCTTTGACTATGGCTCTTTTCAGGCCATGAAGAGATCTGCCGTATTGATCAATGTGGGTAGGGGACCCGTTGTTTCGGAGAGTGCACTGGTACACGCTTTGGAGGAAAAACTGATTCGAGGAGCAGTATTAGATGTGTTCGAGGAAGAACCTCTCCCCAAAGACAGCAATCTCTGGGGATTCCCGAACGTGTTCATTACGCCCCACAATTCAGCATACAGCTTCCCAGACGATATCGTGGATATTTTCGCGGAAAATTATCGCCTGTTTGTGGACGGGAAGCCGCTCAAGTATGTAGTTGATTTTGACAGAGGATATTAACCCTGATCCGGCTAAACCGGCTTCTTCCGCCCATACTGTTCAAAATTAACCTTCCATAAAAAAGCCGTGATATTAAAAGCATATATCGGATTATGATCCAGAGAAATTCAGTGCAACATCAAGGACATCTCCGGCTGATATAGGTTTTTAGAAAATTAGTTTTATCCCGCTTTCAGCGGGACCAGAGGCAGAAATCCGAGTAGGTCGTACAGATTAGTTCGAGGCTTCCGATCGATAACCCAGTGAAATTATTTATCTGAGCTTCTATAGAGATAAATCGGATCTTCTTGTTTGTCTGATATGGGGGACGGACAGCGTTGACAAATGAAAGGATCGGGGAACTCATTGGTCCTTGCTATTCATCCGTAAGCCATATAGTCAGTGCTGCAAGATCCAGACTCAAAAAGGGCCAAGAGTTTCCAGAACAACTCATATGACCTAATTCACAGTTCAAGATGTCATATCGTTTTTCAAGAATCGCTGCGCAACTCAAGCGCAAGGGAACTCCAATCCCGACCAACGACATATGGATTGCAGCACAAACCATGGAACATGGATCAGGACTTATTACATCTGATCGGCATTTCGAGAGAATCAATGGGCTGGTCTATACCATCCCCTAATTATGGCTCCAGGCATGTACCTCTATTCAAGGGTACGTTTAAGGCCAGTTTCGAGAATGAGAGGAGGTCCTAACCATGAATCGGAGGGAATTTTTGAGGTATCAGGCAAAGGGCATCCTGTGGATGATTGCCGGGGGATCTGGAATTTTGTTGCCAAAAAGGCTAATAGCTGCGCCAGTTCCGGATATCGCCGTGGTCAAAGGGGCGCCAGCCGCGGCAACACGGGCTGCGGTGGATTTATTAGGCGGGATGAAACAATTCGTAAAGCCCGGCGACCGGGTGGTGATAAAGCCTAATATGAGCTTCCCTACTCCTCCTGAAAGGGCCTCGAACACCCATCCGGAGGTCGTCCGTGAACTTGCCGTCATGTGTAAAGAGGCAGGGGCTGCGAGGATATTAGTCCTGGACCATACCTTGTACAGGGAAGAGCTTTGCTTAGAAAGATCGGGAATCCGTAAGGCGTGCAACTCTATCAGCAAAAAAATGGTCTTTGCTCTAAGCGACGACAGGTTTTACAAGACCACAGATATCCCTGGAGGAAAGAGCATGACCAGCACCGACATTATGAAGGAGGTCCTGAGGAGCGATGTGCTCATCGCTGCTCCGGTAGCCAAGTCCCATTCAGCCACCGGTGTCAGCCTCTCCTTGAAGGGGATGATGGGGCTCAACTACGATCGTAGCGTCATGCACCGGAAATATGATCTCCATACGTCCATCGTGGATTTGTGCACAATACTTAAGGCTGATCTGACCGTTATCGACGGAACCCGCATCCTATCGACAAATGGACCAGGCGGGCCAGGGAAAGTTCTTAAAAAAGACACGATTATTGCTTCAAAAGACATGGTAGCTGCCGATGCATATGCGGTCGCCACCTTTGAATGGTACGGAAAAAAATTTAAGCCAAGACAGGTTCGTCATATCCGTGAGGCCCATGAGCGTGGGCTGGGCCGTATGGATGTGGAAAATCTGTATGTCAAGGCCATCGATCTATGATCACCTTCTGGCGGGCCATACAGCTCATAAGCCTTATCCTCTTTCTCATATTACTAACATTGGCTGTGTCCTCAGCTATTACTCCCACACCGCTTGATCTTTTCCTGCTCCTTGACCCTGCCCTGATTGCTCTTACGGCCATAAGCGCCAGGATATTTTATATTGCCTTTATCCCGGCATTGCTGGTCCTCCTTGTTACGCTCTTCTTCGGACGGATCTTCTGCGGTTATATATGCCCCATGGGGACAACCCTTGATGGATCGGACAAACTGTTTGCAGCTTCAAGAAAGAAACAGCCGGAAGCGGGAAAGCTCCGTCTGTTAAAATATATTATACTCTTCTTTTTATTAGGGGCATCCTTACTCGGCGTATCCTTCGTATTCGTGGCTGCGCCTCTTTCTCTCATAACCAGGTTCTATGGCCTCCTTGTTCATCCTGTTCTTGCCTTCCTTTTCAATGAAATACTCTGTCTCGTCCAGCCCCTGGCAGAGTGGTTGGATATGGATACAGTTATCTTCATGCAAATCGCCACCCCGCGTTTTGCTACCCAGCTTTTTATCCTTGCGTTCTTCGGAGCCCTGTTTTTCTTGGCCAGGGTTTCACCCCGCTTCTGGTGCCGCAATCTTTGCCCTTCCGGCGCCCTCATGGCCCTTTTCTCTAAGAAGCCCCTGATCCGCCGGGATGTGTCTGATGATTGCACGGACTGTGGAAGATGTGTCAATTCCTGTCCCATGAATGCGATCATGACAGAAGACCCCCGCGTTACCCTCCATGAAGAGTGTATTGTATGCCGGACTTGTGAAAATACCTGCCCTGAAAATGCCATTCTATTTGACAGGATAAAAAGTGAACAGGTGTTTGAGAAGCAGCGGTTCTCTTTTAGCCGGCGTCAATTTATATATTCAGGCCTATTCGGGGCTGCCACAGCCACAGTCGGCCTCACCGGATTGAATTCTCTTCACGGTAAGCCAGGGCCCGGCCAAGTAGCGCCGCAGGGCCTTGTCAGGCCGCCGGGCGCTCTGCCTGAGATGGATTTTCTCGCCCAATGCAGCCGCTGTGGTGAGTGTATGGCCGCCTGTCCTACGAATACCCTCCAACCCATCTGGCTCGACGCCGGATTCATGGGCCTTTTCAGCCCCGGTCTCAACTTAAGGCGCAGCTACTGCAGCCCGGAGTGCCGTATGTGCGGGGAGGTATGTCCCACGGATGCCATACGAAGTCTTTCAAAAGACGAACGCATCTGGGCCAAGACAGGCACAGCAGTGATCTTTCGCCGGAAATGTTTGGCATGGGAGCAGCAAAAAAGCTGCATGGTATGCGATGAGGTCTGTCCCTACAAGGCCGTGGAATTCAGAAAGGAACCAGGGAACCGGGTACCCGTTCCCCTGGTGCGCGAAGAGAAATGCGCCGGATGCGGATACTGCGAGCATTTCTGTCCCGTGCAGAACCAGTCTGCCATAGTGATAACGCCGATGGGCGCCCTCAGAATGTCTGAAGGATCCTATATAACACAGGGTAAAAGCCAGGGTCTGAATCTGTCGATTAGTCCCAAATCCGAATATGGGCTTCAACCGGAAGGTAAAGATTGGGGTAAAGGTTTTGCTCCCGGGTTTGAGGATGATGAATTCGGCAGTGATTGATAGACAGCAGCGCGTTAAATCCTAACGGAAGGGCAGATTTCAATCGGATTGTACACGAGTCCAGTACCAAACCCGCAATCCGAAATACTATAGCTGGGGGGAACCATGAAATTCATCATAAAATATTTACCGTTTGCTGGAATAATTGCGATTAGTTCCCTGGCGGTTGCAGGGAGATATCGTCTGGAGAGTCTTAAAAGGTTTCCCAAGTTGGAATACACGAATGGTACCTGAGCTTCTGCAAGCACCCGAACAAGCAGGAGAAGATAGCAATTAACTAAACGAGGAGCTTATGGCGATAAGATATATACAAGCAGTTGCGCCAAATGCGACTGAAGGACTTGTAGCACGCGTATACCCACAAATAAAGAAAGAATTCGGCGCTCTTGTAGAACCTTTTACCCTTCACTCACCCTCTCCAGAGTTGCTGGCAGGTGCATGGAGCGCTTGTCGAGAATCGCTCCTGGTAGGGAATGTTCGCCGAGACGTCAAGGAGGCCGTGGCTGCTACAGTCTCCAGGATTAACCAGTGTCCATACTGCGTTGATGCCCATACCATTATGCTCAATGCGACTTCGGCGCGCAACTCTGCTGACGCCATCATTCATCAACAGGACGATCAGATTAGGGACCAGGCTGTACGTTCTATCGTTAAATGGGCTGCAGCAACCCGTTCACCCGGAGCAAAGATTCTTCTTTCACCCCCGTTCTCTCAGAAAGACGCACCGGAGATTATTGGGACGGCCGTGTTCTTCCACTACGTGAATAGGATGGCAAGTGTGCTCTTGAGTGAAACGCCTTTGCCTTCGAACCACCCCTTGCTGAAGGGGTTTTTTAAGAGGATGGCCGGCTTGTTTTTCTCCAGGGCAATTCATCGCTCGAAACCATTAGGAGCGTCCCTGGAATTATTACCCGAAAGCGAGCTGCCCTCCGATTTAGTCTGGGCAAAGAGATCACCGAACATAGCGGGCGCCTTTGCACGTTTTGCGGCAGTGGTTAATAGGGCTGGTAGAGATGTTATTCCGAAAGACGTACGTGACTGCGTCGTGAAACATGTGCAGGCTTGGGATGGCAGGGATCCGGGTCTCGGTCGGCAGTGGGTTGAGGAGGCTATAAGCGGGTTGGACGAGAAATCTAAAGATATTGGGAGACTCGTTTTGCTGACCGCACTTGCGCCATATCAGGTTGATGAAGGGGTGGTTAATGCCTTCACCGCCCACTTCGTTAAAGATGAGAAACTCTTAGGTGCATTGGCATGGGGTAGTTTCACGGCTGCTAAAAAAATCGGCACATGGCTACATGTTTCTTAAAATACTATTACTTGTTTAAACTTAGAATTAAAACTAAATCGAAGGCATTCAGTCGTTAGAACC
Organism: Desulfobacteraceae bacterium; assembly: GCA_030611815.1. Classification (GTDB taxonomy): domain Bacteria; phylum Desulfobacterota; class DSM-4660; order Desulfatiglandales; family Desulfatiglandaceae; genus Desulfacyla. Next base: position 4,301 of record JAUWPC010000061.1, on the reverse strand, counting down.
ATTAAGGAGATCAAGTTGTGACGAATAAAAACAGCAAGAAAAAGGTGCTAATCATTCAAGGCAATCCGGATAAAGAGAGTTTTTGCCACGCGCTGGCAGAATCATATAAAAAGGGCGCGTTAGGCTCAAAGGCGGACGTAAAGGAAATTAAGATCAGAGAGATAGAGTTTAATCCCAACCTGACATTTGGATACAAAAAGAGGGTTGATCTCGAAGAGGGACTAATCGAATCGCAGCATTTAATCAAATGGGCCGATCACCTGGTATTTGTATACCCGACCTGGTGGGGCACCATGCCGGCGCTCTTAAAGGGGTTTATCGACAGAGTGTTTCTGCCCGGCTTCGGATTTCAATATCGAGATGACTCCGTATGGTGGGATAAGCTGTTAAAAGGAAAGTCGGCACGACTCATTGTCACCATGGATACCCCGCCCTGGTATTTCCGGCTGATCTACGGGCAACCGGGTCATAAGGCCATGAAAAAATCAACTCTGGGTTTCTGCGGAATCAAACCGGTCAGAATCAGTTCCATCGGACCGGTAAAGAGTTCAAAAAAGAGGAAGAGAACAAACTGGCTCAACAGGGCTCAAAAACTCGGTGAAAACCTGGCGTAGAAAACGGCGAAGGAGACAGGTCATGTCAGTACTGTTTGAGAAGACTAACTGCATAGGGATGCGTTTAGGGGGTATGAATTAGCATGGGTATGGGATTTGAAAGAATGGATGATATTTATGAGCTTGCCGAGAATTTCTATTTCGTCCAGGGAGACGGCCGGGGCCTTTTTCCTTATTGCAACGGATATCTCCTTACAGGCGAAGAAACCGTTCTAATCGACACTGGAATCGGTGAGGGGAAGATCAGGGAGATCGATGAAAAGAGCCGGATCGATGTTGTTATCATCACTCACTCGCATCCAGATCACATTCTCAACTGGTATCTGTTGGAAGACCGGCATTTGCTATTGCCCCAACAAACCCCTGACGCGGTCCATGACCTTGAACTTCTCGGCCAAAGGTTTGCCGGTACATTGGAGGGCGGGGCAAGATGGGTCGAAGTCTTTGGCCGCGGACTGGGGCTTCTCCCGTTGAGAGAACCTGACGGAAGATTCGGTGACGGCGACTTGCTGAAGGTAGGAGGCGCTGAATTGGAGGCGATCCATGCGCCCGGCCACTTGAAAGATCATTACTGTTTCCTTGATAGAAAGAGTGGAATCCTCATAACAACAGATATTGACTTTTCGTCTTTCGGGCCGTGGTACTGCAACCCCGAGGCAGATATCGAAGTTTTTCAGGCCGATATCAGGAAACTTATGGCGTTACCCTATTCTCGGGCCTGCTCATCCCACAAGACACCAATAAAAGGCCGTGCTATTAGCGAGTTCGAGGCCTTTATGGCAGGTTTCGACCGCCACAGACGTACTGTATTGGAACTCTGCCATCCTTCCACGACCGTTGAGGAAATCACGGCGCTGTCTCCTTTTTTCAAGGGCCGGATTCCGGATAGGGTTATCCAGAGAACATTCGAGGGCAACATGATCAAAAAGATCCTGGCCCTTCTCGTGAGAGACGGAGCTGTTGAGGAATCGGAGGGGCGTTTCCGGCGGGTTTAAAGCGAGTCGACAGGATCTACAGGATTTGTACCAGAGTCCCATCCAGTTCATCCAGTTTATCCTGTCAAAGATTCTTATATTGTGAGCTGCTACAACTAACGACTAACCGCACAGATGGACAAATTTCAACTAAATCAGTGCCGAATGCCGGATACCACATACCACCTCAAGCGAGTTTGACTCAATTGAGGCGATATTTTTCTGCTGGTACCTGAAGCGTCGATTAGTCACCACATTTACAGTGAGGGAGGGTTCAAACATGAAGATCTTTAAACCTGCCATCATAACCTTGATCGTGTTAGCGCTGGTTGTCGGAGGCCTCATCGTGAAAACATATTACGATGCAGGGGAATTCAAAGAGATTGCCCCGCACTTCAATGCTGAATGTAAGGCCATATCCGGTGTTTTAAGCTCTGAAGACATTACCATTGATCCTAAAACCGGCCTGGCCTTTATTTCTTCTGCTGACAGAAGGACCGAGTGGTCTAACAGCAGTCATGTGCAGAAGGGAGCAATATACGGCCTTGACCTGAATTTACGGGACCCTGAGCTGGTGAACCTGACAGCGGACTTTGCTGAGGAATTTAATCCCCATGGCATAGGGTTATGGATCGGGGAAGATGGAAAGTCCCTCTTTGTGGTGAATCATCGCCAGGATGGCCACTTTGTGGAGATATTTGATTTCAAAGATAATAAGCTAATCCACCGCGAGTCCATTGAGGGTGCCCTTATGCACAGTCCCAACGATGTAATCCCCGTGGGACCCAGAGACTTCTATGTCACCAACGATCATGGCAACACATCAGAATTGGGGCGTCTTGTAGAGGAGTATCTCCAATTGGCCAGAGCCCTTGTACTTTACTATGACGGGAATAATTTCCGTATCATGGCCGAGGGACTTGCCTATTCAAATGGTATCAACCTGAGCCCTGATGGCAAGACGGTTTACGTGGCAGCAACCGTGGGACAGGAGGTTTGTGTGTACGATCGGGATAAGGGCACTGGAGCCCTGACGCTTCGGCATACCATCGATCTTGGAACCGGACCTGATAACATAGAGGTTGATGAGAGCGGCAACCTTTGGATAGGCTGTCACCCCAAGCTTTTGACCTTTGTAAAATACTCCAAAGATCCCGAGGAATTGTCCCCCTCCCAGGTGCTCAAGGTAACTGTCCAAAAACCTGACTCATACAGCGTAGACGAAATCTATCTGAATAATGGTGAACCCCTTTCAGGTTCCAGTGTGGCAGCCGTCTTCAGAGACACCATGCTTATAGGCTCTGTTTTTGACACCCGCGTCCTGTTATGTAAGCTACGACAGTGAGGCCAAGGAGATGGCGCGAGTAATCTATATTCTTGACGTCCTTGCCCGTAGAAGGAGCACCGTTGAAAAACCGAAACAACCGTTCCTTCATCAAATCCATTACCAAAAGCAGTACAAGTCCCCTTGATCTCCCTCACAGTGATGAGAAGTTTGTCCATATAGCCGAAAATTCCTCAGCTCTCTCCCTAAGTTCTCAGTAGGGTTCAAATATGGCCTCCATAATGGCAGATTCTATTTCTTGAGTAGGTTTCCAGCGGTATTCATTGTCAAAGCGCCTTTTGGCAAATCGGTGCCGAGCTTCAACGACCTGTTTGGAATCTCGATCCATGAGGATGGGAGACATCATTTCAACACCAAGTCGCCTCTCTTTTTCTTGCTCCGCAGCATCTACCCGGCCTTCAGAGTCAAAAGGCAGAATGAGGTATAGTATCCGCAAGATGCCAACTGGCTCTCGCTGTTCGAGTTCCAGTGCCACTTCAACGTACCGAATACGTTTCCCGGCATACTGTGGCAGACGTTCTTTTGGATTGCGCTCGATCAATCGCTCAAAGCGTGCCAGCGGAAAACGCTGTATCGAGTCATCATCGTTAACAATAAAGATCCATATAGCTATACTCATGATTCTCCAAATGTTTGATTAATCGGCCTAAACCACTACCTCAAGTAGTAGTACCATAATAAGGTTCTACCAGTTGAGTAATTACTTGGCCATAAGTGATCTAAAGTGATCTAAAGTTCCTAAAGTTCAAGGTAATATTTAACATTTTCAAATTGTTTAAAGTTCTCGATCAAGGTCTCGGCTGAGCGAACTGTTACTGTGCCTCTCGGCAGGCAGGACAGTCGAATTCTTTGACTACATATTACCCGAGTCCCTTGGTCTGATTTGTCGCGCAGGCCTTGTGAAAACAATTCCTTATAAAATGACACGAAGTTCCTTAACTTTAGGCACTTCAAGCTTTAGGCACTTTAGACACTTAAATCAATGAAGAAATTGTATATTAACTGATACGACAGGCTGCCTAAAAGGGTAGTCCAATCGCATTGCAAAGAAACCTGATTAAAGGGGTTCCCGCCTTGCATATCTCCGCAAAATCCCGTGGAAACTGAGGACTCGCGACAGCATTCTGAGTCAGAGCGGTTGTTCCGATAAAGTCTTTCCTTTTGAGATCTCCAATAAACGGATGACCAGGGTCATAACCCTTTGGGGCCCGACTAAGGGAGTTCCCAGACAGGTTAAACCTGCTGCGAAAAGGTTTTCCCTTCACTGCCCTTTTCCAGCCGGACGGATCTTCAATGATTGCATCGCGGATCTTCCCGAGTGTCGTAGAATCGGGGTGCCAGATGCCAACGCCGGCAAACACATTGCGC
>JAUWPC010000332.1 GCA_030611815.1 Desulfobacteraceae bacterium | reverse complement strand
GCCCTGGGCCCTGATTGGAAAAGGGTAATGCCGAGGGAGAAGATAAAGGAGCTGTATCAAGGGATTATCAGGTAAACAGCTACATTAAAGGTTTATTGCCGTGTCTTTAGAGCAAATGAAACATAGGCCCGATGAAATTGCCTGCCTTTATGAGATCACCAGGGCCATTTATGCCACCTTGGACCTGCGGAAAGTCCTGTACAAGGTCCTTGATCTGATGTCGGAACATCTCGGAATGAATCGTGGTTCGATTGCGCTCCTGAACCGCGATACTGCCGAAATCCATATTGAAGTGGCCCATGGGATCTCACTTTCGGAAAGGACTAAGGGCCGGTATAAATTGGGAGAGGGGATTACCGGGCGTGTCATAGAGACGGGTCGACCGATGGCTGTACCTAAGATAGATGACGAACCCCTCTTTCTTGACAGGATGGGGGCCAGGAGTCGGATCGACAAGTCGACAATATCATTTATTTGCGTGCCCATAAAAGAGGGCAGGGAGGTTGTTGGCGCCCTTAGCGTGGACCGGGTTTTTGAAGGATCATCTCCGTTAAATGAAGACGTGAGGCTTCTGACTGTCATCAGCACCTTGATCGCTCAGAAGGTGGCCATGTTAGAAAAGATCAACAGGGAGAGAGATCGACTCGAAGAGGAAAATCTGCGTCTTAGGAAGGAGCTTAATAAAAAATATAGTTTTGCCAATATTATCGGCAACAGCCGTAAGGTGCAGGAGGTGTTCTACCTGATCACACAGGTAGCCAAGAGCAATGCCAACGTCCTCTTATTGGGAGAGAGCGGCACAGGGAAGGAGTTGGTGGCAAACGCTATCCATTATAACAGCCTGCGATCCACCAAGCCATTGGTCAAGGTAAACTGCGCAGCATTGCCTGAGAATCTGATCGAGGCGGAGCTTTTCGGATATGAAAAGGGGGCTTTTACCGGAGCCAACCGCGAGAAGACGGGCAAGTTTGAAATGGCCCACGGCGGGACTATCTTTTTGGATGAAATCGGGGCGCTTGCCTTAGAGAGCCAGGGTAAGCTCTTGCGGGTCCTTCAGGAAAGGGAGATTGAAAGGTTAGGGAGCACTCAAGTCATAAAGGTCAACATCCGTCTCATAGCAGCCACAAACAAGGACCTTGCCAAAGCAGTTGAAGAGGGAGCCTTCCGCGAGGATCTGTTTTATCGCCTGAATGTTTATCCCATCTATTTACCCTCCCTGAGGGAGAGGGAGGCCGATGTTCTTTTGCTTGCCGATTATTTCCTTGAAAAATACGCGGAGGAGTACAACAAAGATATTAAGAGGATTTCTACTCCTGCCATTGAGGCCCTGACACAATACCACTGGCCCGGAAATGTCAGAGAGCTTGAGAACTGTATGGAGAGGGCTGTCTTGCTTTGTGACGATCAGGTCATTCACAGTTATCATCTTCCACCCACCCTGCAAACGGCCCATGAAACAGGAACCCAGCAGACGCAGACCTTTGACGAGGCCGTGGAAAGATTTGAGAGGGAGTTGCTCGTTGACGCACTAAAGAGCAGCCGAGGCAATATGAGGCAAGCGGCAATGGACCTCAAGACCACGGAACGTGTCTTCGGGTATAAAGTAAAAAAATACCAGATAGAACCTAAGAGATACAGGTAGTTGCAGATAAAGACTGCCTGACCTATCCCCCCACCCAGTCCACGTGATTCTTTCCGTGTGATGCTTTCCGTTTCCGGATGACTTTTATGTGATGCATTCCTGCGACCGTATAATTCCACGTTTTTTAAACATTCACCTATCCACAGACCCGCCTGCCTCTGCGAGGCACAAGCGGGCAGGTTTCGCCCCAGAGGAATAGTCCCGAGTAGTCGGGAATTCCACAGGGCAAGCAGATTCCCGCAGATTTTTCAGATGTCTCACCCATTCATCCCGATTATCCACAAGTCCATTCATCGAACCATCCATCCAGTCAAAAATAGAGGATAGCATTTGAGATTGACGAGTGGGATTTCCGCCCGAATTAGCGGGTTGCGGCGGTACCTACAAAAGAGATGTTTACTGGCAAACTTACTGCAAAATTGTAGCATAATATGCTTTAAACTACAAAAACGAATCACGACAGAATCTCCCCTCCCAGAATTCCATGCGTTAAATAATACGTGATTACAGACCTTTATACGTAAATCGGCCATCACCTAAAGATCATGGCATGACCTTTGCTGTTATCTGCTGGCAACTGTATGCCGGGAATTGAAGAATAAATTTAGAGGTCTAAGGAGGAGGGAGTTTTTATGAAAAAATTAGAGGCGATCATCAAACCATTTAAGTTAGATGACGTGAAGCATGCGCTCACCGAGATCGGGGTAAAGGGGATTACGGTCAGCGAAGTAAAGGGATTTGGCCGTCAGAGGGGGCATAAGGAGGTCTATCGCGGGGCAGAGTACCAGGTGGACTTTGTGGCAAAGGTAAAAATCGAAGTAGTTCTTGAGGCATCAATGGTCGGCAAGGCCGTGGCCACCATTCAAGACCAGGCCCGCACCGGCGCCATAGGCGACGGTAAAATCTTTGTTTTGCCTCTGGAAGACGTTATCCGCATCAGGACCGGGGAAACCGGTAAAGATGCCATTTAGTGTCCGAACGAAAACTAGGATTTTTCGTTCAGATCAAGGAAGACGATAATTTTAACCGCAGGAATACATTGAGTATTTCGAGGATTAAAATTTGAGTCTGACGCAGATATGGGCGAAAAAGACAGTTTTCGTTCAGACACTATTTAGAAAGGGGGATGAGTAATAATGAAAACCATTGTCATGTTTTTGATACTGCTGACGAGTGTAATTTCCACGGCATGGGCCGGAGATGATTCACCGACGCCCATGTCCAATAAGGAGGCTATTGCACTGGTTCAGACCAACGCGGATTATGTGTGGACTTTGGTGGCGGCGGCCTTGGTATTTTTTATGCAAGCGGGGTTTGCTTTAGTGGAAACGGGATTTACACGAGCAAAAAATGCCATCAATATCATGATGAAAAACCTTATGGATTTCTCCATGGGTTCTTTAGGTTACTGGGCTATCGGTTTTGCCTTTATGTTCGGTGTCTCCAAGTCAGGATGGATAGGGACATCCGGGTTTTTTCTCAGCGACTTTACGCCGGGTGGCGACCCATGGGTCCTGGCATTCTGGATGTTCCAGGTGGTCTTTGCCGCAACGGCGGCGACTATTGTATCGGGCGCTATGGCGGAACGGACCAAATTTACAGGATACTTGATCTATAGCCTCTTTGTCAGCGCAATTATCTATCCGATCTTTGGAAGCTGGGCATGGGGTGGCCTCTTTCATGGGGGCGGATGGCTGGAAAATCTGGGTTTTATCGATTTTGCAGGTTCTACGGTTGTCCATTCTGTTGGCGGATGGACCGCCTTGGCAGGCGCCATTGTCCTTGGTCCCCGATTAGGCAAATACAGCAAGGATGGGACGATAAAGCCGATTTTAGGGCACAACATTCCTTTAGCCGCCTTAGGGGTCTTCATCCTCTGGTTAGGATGGTTCGGTTTCAACCCAGGTTCCACCACCGCCGCTAACACGGATATTGCCATGATCTTTGTCAATACCAACCTTGCTGCTGCAGCCGGTGCTGTCTTAGCTATGTTCACAGCCTGGATAAAGTTCGGAAGACCGGATGCGGGTATGAGCTTGAATGGC
>JAUWPC010000351.1 GCA_030611815.1 Desulfobacteraceae bacterium | reverse complement strand
AATCATCAATCAACAATCATCAATCCGTCAGATTTTGCCAAAAACGTAATTGGAGATTATTTCTTCAAAATCAATGGCAGACTGTGTTTCCCTGATACGTCCGCCCGGTTCGATAAGCTCATCAGCGCCACCAGGCGTAATTTCCACATACTTCTCACCGATCAATCCTTTGGTCTTGATGGAAGCGATGGCATCCTCTTGTATTCTCACTTCTAATGGAAGCTTGATAAACACCTTTGCCTGATAATCGTCTAAGGCAATCCGCTTCACTCGCCCTACTTCCACTCCTGCAATAACGACCGACGCGCCGGACTTCAAGCCTCCGCTGTTAGAAAAAATGGCCTGGATCTCGTACCCTTCATCACCGAAGACCTCCATCTTCCCTAATTTGACGGAGAGGTAACCAAGGCAGATGATCCCTATAATCATAAAAAAACCAACAGCCAATTCAAGATCAAATTTTTTCATGCATCCCTCCCTTAAACCGCCCCTCCCCTGAGCCAGAATCCCCGACAAATGCCCGGACAACAGAGTCTTTGGAAGAAGAGAACTCGGAGGGAGTCCCCTCAGCCCATACCACACCCTCATGGAGCATGGCCACCCTGTCGACAATGCCAAAGACCTTTGAAATCTCATGGGTCACGATGATCCCGGTAAAATGAAGTCGCCGGTGACAGGAATCAATGAGTTCGATAATCGCATGACCTGTAACCGGATCAAGGCCTGTGGTTGGTTCATCAAAGAGCATGATTTCCGGATCTCCAACCAGCGCCCTGGCGAGAGCAGCTCGTTTCACCATCCCCCCACTGATCTGGGACGGATACTTGTATTCCGAACCTGACAGGCCGACATTCTCCAATTCCTCTAAGACCCTCGTCTGAATACGTTTATCGCTCAACTTAGTCTTTTCCTTGAGAGGAAAAGCAACGTTTTCGAAAACATTCATGGAATCAAAGAGGGCGCCCCCCTGAAATAGAAAACCCAACCGGTCCCTCAAGGCCGTTAAACTTCTCCCTTTAGCCCTGTCCATCTCTCTGCCGTCCACCACCACGCGGCCCTTCTCAGGTTTCATCAACCCTGCCACATGTTTCAAAAGCACACTCTTTCCACACCCGCTTCTCCCTATAAGGGCGAGGACCTCACCCTTCATAATCTCTAATGAAATCCCTCTAAAGACCTCATTTCCATCGAAGGATTTGTAAAGATTTTCAATCTTGATCATGCTCATTCCCAAGGAAAAGTGCCTAAAGTTTGAAGTTTGGAGTGCCTAAAGTTAAGGAAATCTGTCCATTTTAAACACCGGATCGATTGTTGGACGAAATAAGCATTTCTTTTTTCAAAACTGAATCGCCGAAGGCGTACCACAACTTTAGGCACTCCTAACTCCACACTCCAAACTTTGTAGCCCCTAAAACAAAATCGAAGTCATAAAATAATCCCAGACAAGGATCAACACTGACGAAAGGACAACCGCCTGCGTGGTCGCCTTGCTGACGCCCTCTGAACCGAAGCCCGTAAATATCCCGGCATAATAGCCTTTAAAACAGCATACCCATACAATTATAACGCCAAAGCTGAGAGATTTATAGAACCCCTCCATGACATCCTGCATTTCCACATAATTGGCCATCTCTCCAAAGTAGGTGCCTGCCCCGACCCCGAGGAGCTTCCCCCCGATCAAATATCCCCCGAAAATCCCGACCACATCAAAGATGGCGGTCAGCAGGGGGAGACAGATCATGGCCGCCAATAGATTCGGGACCACTAAGTAACGGTATGGATTCAAGCCCATCAGTTCCAGAGCATCGATCTGTTCGCTCATGCGCATGATCCCGATCTCAGCGGTAATGGCAGAGCCTGCCCGACCCGTGACCATCAAAGCTGCCAGGACCGGGCCCAACTCCTTGATGAGGGCAAGTCCCACCATTGGCCCTAAAAAAGCGTCGGATCCGAATTTGCTCAAGCTGTAAAACCCCTGGAACCCCAATACCATCCCTGTAAATCCCCCTGTGAGAAAGATTAGGACGACCGATTGCAGACCTATAAAACGGACCTGCTTGAGGAACCGGTTGAACTTAAGGGGAGGAATGACCATGAAAAGGACGGCCTTTACCAAAAAAAGGCCCATAATTCCCATCCTGCGCACATATTCCAGCGTTGAAGCGCCTAACCTTCTTATAACAGACATAGTTGAGTGGTTGAATGGTTGAGTGGTTGAGTCCCGCCTAAAAGCGGGATCATTTGAATTCATATTATTTACCCAAAATTCGGATACTCGATATAGTTGCAACTCCAATATTTTTATTTGACCCGTTCACAGGTTCAAAGGTTCAGGGTTCAAAGGTTGTATTCTCATCACCATACGCCATTTTGTAAGCGTTTTATACGGGAAAACCGACCGCTTCCACATCCCCACAAATCTGGAACATGGTACTTGGCAATGATGTGGCAAAACCCGCATTTTTTACGAGGATTTCGGGGATCCAATTTCAGTCTTTTCCCTAACCCTGAACGTTGAACCCTGAACCTTGAACCGCCTTGGGTAAAAGAAACATGGGCGTAAGTTTTGCAGAACAGGCTTTAGATGTCAAAAAAAATCGACTCAGCAGGGCGAAGTGAGCCGTTATGGGATCAAGATTTCCACATATCCCTGGGCAATCTCCTTATTCGGTTTTCAAATACCGCATCCTTATGATAATGTATATCGGAGTTGATAAAATACCTGGCACCTGCCTTTGATGAAATTGGAGCCCGGATGCCCAAGATCAAGATTATTGTTGTCGGCAACACCAAATCGTCTTTCCTCAAGGAAGGAGAGCAGTTTTACTTAGAGAGGCTGCGACGGTACACTGACACGGAATGGGTTGAGGTAAAGCCCCAAAAAGTGCGGAAGGGTCGGTCAAGTAAAGAGATATTAACCATTGAGGGCCAATCCATAGAGAAAAAATTTCTCTCAAGGGATCACATTACAGCCTTAGACATTAGAGGGAAGGAATATGACTCGGAAGGCTTAGCCGAATGGGTTGAACGGCTCTCATTAAGCCAGAAAAGTCTCTGTTTTGTTATCGGAGGCCCATTAGGGCTATCAAAGAAGATCCTGCACTCTGCAGATGAAATCCTTTCACTCTCAAAACTGACACTGACTCATGAAATGAGTCGCCTTCTCCTCCTTGAACAGCTTTATAGGGCCTATACCATCATAAGGGGTGAAAAATACCATAAATAGTGCCTGAACGAAAACTGTCTTTTTCGCCCATATCTGCGTCAGACTCAAATTTTAATCCTCGAAATACTCAATGTATTCCTACGGTTAAAATTTTCGCCTTCCTTGATCTGAACAAAAAATCCTAGTTTTCGTTCGGAC
>JAUWPC010000274.1 GCA_030611815.1 Desulfobacteraceae bacterium | reverse complement strand
TGATCTCGTCCATGGTCATCAGGAAAGGCTGGGGGCAACTGAGTCCTCGTGCATCAACAATTGTATTCATTCCAAGTCTCCTTCTTATGCGCGTTTTCTCATGGTGAAGCCTATGAACAGGCAGACCAGAAGCCCGATGATTCCCCAGCGGCTTGCGAAAAAGTTCTTGAGTTGCCCCATCCTGCGCCTCCCTGTCGTAATTCCTATAATTCCAAAAAGTCGAATAACAGAGATCAAATCTGCTTTTATTGAAAATCGTTTTTCAATGGGAGCAGAACTTAATATAGATGATTTTGATATGTCAAACTGGAAATTCCAATAGATCTGAAAAAGGATATTGGAATCTTCTATGGGAGACAGGCTCAAGACATCAGTGCAACACCCTGATCGAGATCTTTGATTGTGTAATCGCCAGATTCCAGATAAAATCAAATCCTTATTGACATAAAGCAATACAAGGGAATAAAAGCATCTTACAGATGGATAGATAGTGCCTGAACAGGGTTTTCGTTCAGACACTAGATAAGGTGGTTAAGAGCATGAAAAAAAGACTGGGTATTTCCGAAATGATTATTGCCCTATCATTCCTGTTGCCGATCTCTTTCTTGTCGCCAGCCTCAGCCGAGAACCGTATGAAGGTTACCGTGAGCATTCTTCCCCAGAAATACTTTGTTCAGAAAATCGGCGGTGATCTGGTTGATATCTCTGTGATGGTGCTTCCTGGGTCCAGTCCTGCGACCTACGAACCCAAACCAAAACAGATGGTCAAGCTCACAGAATCCAAGATATACTTTGCCATTGGTGTTTTCTTTGAAGAGGTATGGCTGAAGAAATTCGCCGGCGCCAATCCTGAGATGAGGATTATTGCCACACAGAATGGTATAGAGAAGATACCCATGAAAAGACACCTGCACGATGATAAAGAGAGGAATCACGAGAAAGCGGTAGCACGCGCCGGGATCAAAGACCCTCATATCTGGCTTTCTCCGCCTCTTATGATGCTGCAGGCTCGAAATATCCTTAATGCCCTGATGAGGGTGGACCCGGCCAACAGGAAAATATACGAGTCTAACTACAAGAGCTTTGTCACGGAACTGGTAGATCTTGATCTAAAGATCAGCGATCTATTTGCAGACGCAGGTCAGGGCACACGGTTCATGGTCTACCATCCTGCGTGGGGATATTTTGCAAAGGCCTATGATCTGATACAGATCCCGGTTGAAATGGAAGGGAAGAACCCAACACCCAAGGGGCTCCAGCAATTAATCCGTAACGCTAAGAAGGATGGAATAAAGGTGGTCTTTGTCCAGCCCCAGTTTTCTACAAAAAGCGCCCAGACAATCGCCAAGGCGATTGGAGGTCGCGTCGTATTTGCTGATCCGCTCGCAGTTGATTGGGCAAAGAACCTCCTGCTGGTGGCCAGGCAATTTAAGGACGTTCTTAAGTGACAATTGTGGTTTCGTAGCAGTCCCGAAAGGTTCAAAACGAAACTTATCCCCCTTTCAGATAAACCCGAACAATTGTCATTGATTTAAAGATGATGGCCATGTAAAAGTCCTTTTTACATGGATTGAAGAATTTAGGAATTTAGGAATTGTGCATTATTACAATGAAATAGCCTTAGATGATTACTCCAAATTGTGCACTTTTTGACTTTTTACGAGAGCATCAAAGATAAGTTCTGAAACCTCAGAGGTAAAATCAAAGGGGGAGCCCCATGAAAAAATGGATGCTGATTATTGGAGCGGCACTTGTATCTCTCATTGTGATAGCAGCGGGAAGTGGCTATGTGTGGTTCCAGTATACCGTCAAGAAGAGCCTGCCGCAGATTTCCGGAGAACTTAACATCCCCGGCATCAAAGAAGAGGTGGAGATCATAAGGGACAATTATGGCGTACCCCATATCTACGCTAAGAACGAACCCGATCTTTACTTCGCTCTTGGGTACGCCATGGCCCAGGATCGCCTGTGGCAAATGGAATTCACCCGCCGATTAGGCCAGGGACGGCTATCAGAGATCTTCGGTGAGGATTTTATCAAGGTAGACCGTTATTTCAGGACGCTCACGGCCGCCGGAATAAACAAGAAGGTACCGAATGAGTTTGCTTTCATGCTTCAGTCTTTCACCAAGGGGCTGAATGCCTATCTGGAAACCCATAGGGACCGCCTCCCCATTGAATTCAAGTTGCTTCGCTACGAACCCGAACCATGGCAGGTTGATGATTACGTGCAGATCGTTAAGGTCATTACCTGGGCTCTGAGCGCAGGCTGGAAGATTGATCTGGTTGCCGGCGAAATCCTGAAAAAGGTGGGGGATGAGAGGTTTAAAGATGCCTTCCCTCTCTGGCCCGACCATGCACCCCTGATCATTCCCGAGGAAATCAAAGCCCTTTCACTCAATTCAAATTCCACCTTTGAGACAGTGTCCCTCATTGAAAAATTAATAACTCTCCCCTCTGCAGGCGCCAGTAATAACTGGGTCGTTGCCGGGAAAAAATCGATTACAGGGAAGCCGATTCTCGCAAATGACACACACCTTCCGCTGAAAAATCCATCATTCTGGTGGGAAGTGCATTTGGTCTGCCCGAACATTAATGTATCAGGATTTGCTGTTCCGGGTGTGCCGGGAATCCCGATCGGTCAGAACCGTCATGTTGCCTGGGGAATCACCAATGTTATGGTGGATGACGTGGATTTTTACGTAGAGAAAATCAATCCCAATAATCCTCGTCAGTACTGGTATAAGGATCAATGGGAAGACATGAAGGTCAAGGTTGAGACCATTCGGGTGAAGGGGAAGGAGCCTGTCAAGACCGAGATCTTATTGACCCGCAACGGCCCGGTTGTCACTGGTTCAGGAGATAGTTCAAAGGAAAGGCTGATTTCTGCAAGATGGGCCTTTACCGATGGCCTCCAGCCGGTTCAGGCCGGGGCCCTTCTTATAAAGGCAAAAGATGTGGAAGAGGTAAAGGAAGCCCTCAGATACTGGGAGCTGCCTGGACAAAATTTTGTGTTTGCCGACACAAAGGGGAATATCGGCTTCTGGTGCTGCGCGACGGTCCCGATACGCCTGAAGGGTGACGGACTCCTCCCTGTACCTGGCTGGACCGGTGAATATGAGTGGAAGGGCTATGTACCCTTTGAGGAAAGGCCTCATCTGATTAACCCGGAGACGGGTTTCATTGCAACGGCCAACAACAAGATAACGGGCAAGGACTATCCATACCTGATCAGTCGCTATTGGGAGCCAACGGACAGGATTACGCGCATAGTGCAACTGCTAAAGGGTAAAGAGAAACTGTCTGTGGAGGATTTCAAAAAGATGCATCAGGACATCTACTGCCCGCAGGCCTCGGAATTGATTCCTAAGATTATCAAGGTCCTTGAAGAGCAATTTACCGACAAGGACGGAAACAAGGCCAAAGATATTCTTTCCAAGTGGGATTTTGTAATGGACAAGGAGAGCGTCGCAGCGTGCCTGTATGAAATGACATATCGCAAGATGATGGGGAATATATTCAAGGATGAGATGGGTGAGGAGATCTTTGAAAAATACCTAAAGACATCCCTCTTCCCTCCCCGGGCTGTTAATGCAATGGTAAGGAATGGCGCATCGCCATGGTTTGACAATATCGACACCCCTGAAAAAGAGACTATGGATCAAATCATTGCCCTGAGTCTGCGACAAACTTTTTCGGAGCTGAAAGAGGTATTGGGAAACGATATGGACAAATGGTCCTGGGGACAGATTCATACTCTCACCTTTGAACATGTTCTCGGAAAAAAGAAGCCACTTAACCTGATATTTAATATAGGGCCCTTCCCGGTGGGAGGAAACCTGCTGACCATAAACAAAAAGAAATACTCCTTAGACAAGCCCTATAATGCAAACCACGGGGTTTCCATGCGTATGATCGTCGATCTTTCAAACATGGACGGTTCCCTGCATGTCCTACCCACAGGTGAATCAGGTCAGTTAAAGAGCCCCAATTACAGGGATCAGCTCCCACTCTACCTGAGCGGCAAATACCATCCTGTCTGGATCGACCGGCGTGATGCAGAGGAACATAGCCAGGGCACCCTCACCTTAAAACCGATGTAAACTTCGGAGAAGGGGCACGTGTCTGACCATGATTAGGCCCCCTTGAACTCTCCCTTTCGTTTTTGCAAGTATGCGGACACTGCCTCAAGAAGGTCTTCCGAAGGCACGATCATAGCTGATCTGGCGGCATTATATTCCAGGGATTCCTCCAGACTGACTTCCTCATCAAAGAGCATGACCTCTTTGGCCCCCTGGACGGCCAGAGGGGGATTGCCGGCAATCTCCTCTGCCATCTCCCTCCCCTTGATCTCCAAGGTCTCTTTATCAGGGAAGACATCATTTACCAGATCAATGGTCTGGGCCCTCTTCGCGTCGAACCGGTGCCCCCTGAATGCAATTTCTTTAGCATGGCCTTTCCCCACAACCCTTGGCAGTCGCTGCAAGCCCCCCACATCGGTAATAAAACCCAACTTCGCCTCAGGAAAGGCAAACAGGGTTTCCTGGGAGCAGAGCCTGATATCACAGCAAAGGACCAGTTCCAGCCCGGCCCCGAGGCAATGCCCGTGAATAAGCGCGATGGTGGGCTTAGAAATACGTTCCAGCCGTGTGTGGATATCCTGGGTCTTCCTGACCTCTTTGAAGAACCAGATCTTCTGCGTCGCGTCCGGAGGTTTGTTGACAGCGGAAAACAGCTCATTTTCAGGACTCAGGTCCAGACCGGCGCAAAACGATTTCCCCTC
>JAUWPC010000188.1 GCA_030611815.1 Desulfobacteraceae bacterium | reverse complement strand
CTCTCCTGAAGCATCAATCCCAGCATTCTCCATTTCAGTAATCACCTCATCGTTGAGTGTACGGCCCAGAAAGCTGCTATCCAGGGTTCCTTGTTTTACTGCGATAATCGTAGCCATGAAACCGAGTTGAAAAAACTTATCTAAGAGATCCCGCCGTGGCTTTTTCCAAAGTGGTTCGTATGATTGAATCTGTACAGATGAACAAACACGTTCTACCCATTCGAGATGAGCTTCTAAGTCGATATCGCCAAAGACTCCATACTCAATCCCTTCCTTTCTAAATTCGCTAATAGTATCTGTAAAATTTCGTTCATAGTCATCCCAAGAGGATTTACACACAACGAGAGGGATCCCCAATGCCAGAGCTTGCTGTTGGAACACGGAAATAGGCAGGCCGTGGGAGCGAGATCTTTTACCATCTTCTCTCAGCATTGTGAGAAGGGCTTTTGGGATTGCCCCATTTTGGATAGCGAGGTAAAGAGCAAGACAAGAGTCCTTTCCGCCACTCCATGAACAAAAAAATGACTTTCCTTTGATTGGGTCCATAAGTGCTTCCTTTGCGTATAGTATTTTCTAATCGGTGGATGCCTAACCCAAGGATAACCTGCCCAAAAACAGCATCAGTTAATTGAAAACCGCAACAACTTAACCATACGACACTTTCACCAAAGGCGGGCGTTTTTGGTCAGCGTTGATCCTTTTGTTATGTGGTCTTTCAATCATTACTTTCTTTCGGCCTTACAACGAATATGTCCATGAAAGGTTTTAGCAGAATTCTTTAGCCCGCCGTATCTCTTCTTTTACAAGATCACTGGTTTCATCAATAAGTCCTTTTAAAGCAGTTCGCGCTTCTGGCCCGCCGATATTACTGATGGCCCACACCGTCATTCCTCGAACACGCTCGTCCGGATTGCCTTCGAACGCACGGACGAGATCTGTAATGTATTTTTCGTCGCGGCTGTTTCCCATCACCCTCGCCACGTTCATCTTCCACCGCCATATGTCTTGATAAGACATATAGAACATGTGGGGCCATATTTTAGTTTCAAAGTATTCCCTGTCCATGTGCAGCAGACGTGATAGCGCAAAATTACCCTCCTTCGCGACCACTTTGTCATTCATTGGAAGGTCCTTGGCGAGCCAGGGCTGGTTTCGCGGGCAGACATTCTGGCATCTGTCACATCCATATACAAACATACCCATGGGTTCCCTTAATTCCAATGGGGTTATTCCTTTACCAAAATAGGTAAGATATGATATACATTTACGCGGATCTATCCGGCCATTTCCCTTTAATGCTCTTGTCGGACAGGCAGCAATACAGGTGTTTTTGCACCAGTCCGGACAGCCCATTTCCATAGTTGGTACACCGGGTTCAAAAGTCTCGTCGATAACAAAGGCAATGGGAAGGGTCCAGGAACCCCCTCGGGCTACCTTGTTGGAATAGAACAGGCAGTTTTTCCCAAAGGTGCCCATTCCTGCCCGTGCCGCAGCCACCCGGTGTGGTAAATTGAACGGTACTTTCGAATCGATGCCGTTATCACGGAGAAATGATCGGAACGCTTTGATTCGTTTGCTCAGTCCGTCACGAGTCATCCGATCATCATCAAGGTAGCAGCGTCCGAAATGCCCTTCTATGGAACGTGGGTAGGATTTTCTAAAATAGACCTCCATAAGGACGATAATCGTTTTGGCATTTGGTAGAATTGTGGTGGGATCTGTACCGGTTAACAGGTCAAGTCCGACCGCCTCCGCCCATTCATACTCTTCACGCCTGTCGAGGAGTAATTGCTTATGATCCGGAAACGGATCTGCCGTTGTAAAGCCAACGTCGTCGAAGCCATGCTCATATGCTGCCCCTATAATATCGGATTTAGTGATCATGTTGATCTCCTGAAATGATTGGTTTTCACACGACTGATTGTCTTGCCGTGGCTTATCCCCGTTTCCACTGATCGCTCATTAGGATTGGTTGCCCATGGCGAGGTTGAGAGATCCGGAGCGGTAGCCATCCGAATCGAACGCCACGCGCTTGTATCCTGCCGCCTTGACCGCCAATTTTGCCTGCTCTCTCATGCCCCCTTCGAAGATGCGGTCTAACTCGTCTGGACCGACTTCCACTACGGCAAGGTGTCCCCAGTGTCGCACCCGCACCGTCAGGAACCCCAGCCCCCGCAATCTATCTTCAGCAACAGATATCTGCCTCAGCTTCTTTTCAGTAATATCCTGGCCGTATGGAATCCTGGAGGCAAGGCATGCTTGGGCTGGCTTGTTCCATACGGGAAGCCCCTTTGCCTTCAAGAGGATGCGGATCTCCTCCTTTCGGAGCCCAACTTCCATCAAAGGACTCGTGACACCTTTTTCCCTTGCTGCCTTAATTCCAGGACGAAAGTCTCCCGCATCGTCAGCGTTGGTGCCGTCAAAGACACGCTCGTAACCTTCCTCGTCGGCTATCTTCAGCAACAGGTCGAAAAGGTGGCTCTTGCAATGGAAACAGCGGTTCTTGGGGTTTTCAAAGTAGGAGGGATCAGACATCTCGTCGGTCTGCACTGTCCGCAGCCGGGCGCCGAGGCGGAGTGCCAGTTCCTGGGCATCCCTTAGTTCACGTTCCGGGTATGAAGGAGAGAGTCCGGCTACCGCCAGCACACGGTCACCCAGGCTCTCGACAGCCGCAGTCAATAGAAGGGTGCTGTCCACACCGCCGGAGAAGGCAACTACCGCGCCATCTGTACTGGAGAGCAGCCTCATGAGCCTTTCGTACTTTTCAAAGGCTATGTTGAGAAGTTCGGGTTGTTTCATGGATTTTCCTCTTCCCCATATGGTAAAGGGGTCTACTCTTGACCCTTATCAACTCTTTTTGAATATATCCATAATTTCGGCCCAGTGGAAATGCAAGACCACTTTCGATTTCCAAGCCGGATCAACCAAGGGTCAAGAGTAGACTTGATACCTATTTTTCTCTTTCCGCGAAGCGGTTCTGTTCAACATATATTGTGTGGAATTCCATGTTTGACAATATAGATGGAATCCTACATATTACAATAAAAGTGGAAAAATCATGGTAATGGAATTGATATATAATGGATGAAAAACCAAATAATGTCAATAAATTTTGGCTGTTATACCGTGATGTGATTGTTGGCTCGGGAATCCCCGAAAAGAACGCCGATTGGTATGTACGCTGGGCGCAGAAGTTTGCGGTTTCAACAAAGGGTAAAGGACTTCGATCTTGTTCATCAGATACGGATGAACACTATTAGGGAGGGAGAGGTATGGATACTGAGGAAATCTGGACACGTTTTCAGGAGCACATGGGATATACCGATGAGGAGATGGAGATCTTTAAATCCGATCCCGAGAAGGTGAAGATGGTCACGGAGACGCCTGAGTTTGTTAAGTGCCGGGTCGTGGCCGAGGTGATCGAGTCTCATGGTTGCCATGCAAGGCACAAGGTGGGGGACCGCTTTGTAATGACGGGCGGCGGGCAATTGATTGCCGAGGAGAGCCCTAAAAGGATGTGCATGTTCGCTCTGGGTCCGCTCAGCAATGTCCTGCCAACGATCTACGAGAGGCTTATCACCAAATCGGATCCGGATTTGGGGCGATCCAACATAGTCCAGTGCACTGATGTGGGCCTTGATAAAGGCGGGTGGGGAAAAATACTCATGAAGGTTTATGTTGAGAAAATCTGAATAAACGTCACCCATGTTTTTTTAGACGGGATTACAGGATAGACAAGATAAAAATCATAGAAATCAAAACCGTCTATCATGACCTGGGGAACGTATTAACCCTACAACGACGTTTACCACTCCGTCATTCCGGCCCGTCCGCTGCAATGCTATGGAGGGCGGGCGAAAGCCGGAATCCAGTCAGAACGATCTACATGATGGCTATTTTAGTTCATGGTCATAGGTCGACTTCTGGATGCCGGATCAAAGCCTGCCCTGGAGTTGATCCGGGGTTCGGCGTGACAGAATCCAGAATTCAGGATCTACCTCATGTACACCTGACTGCTTAACAGAGCTTAAAACTATGAAAACTGCGAAAGTATTCGGCTTCTGGTTAAGTGCTTGGTGGATGTCCCGCAGCCGCCTCAATGTCCATAATAGTTGAAATAATGTTGCCGAGGACACGTTTGAAACATCTCGTGGCGGCTCTTTGACCACGAAAATTCGTTGCGTATTTCGCTCATTTCAGTTGCTCATAGAATTGTATGGGCTTAAGTTCCTCAAAATCTTCGCTGGAAGCGAGATATTTCCGAATGTCCAGACAGAGGTGACATTTCGACACGTAACCTTCGCTTAGCTCCGGATAGCCCATATCTAAAGCAAAATCTAAAAGCCCCTTCATATCTTCACTGACCAAATGTTTTAGAACCGGGCGGTTTTCCAGATCGATCCCTTTTTTTACGAGCCGATCCAACTCAAACCAACTGCCCAATGAAATCCCGCCACAATAGCCGGGCATGAAATTCCCATAATTGTCAAAATGATTGTGCCAGCTACGAAGGAAGTCTGGCTGACACGGGGTGTTAAAGAACCGTTTCGACGGATGGCTGGGGTAAAGGCCTTTTAACTTCTCTGTTGCGCGCCCCATTAAAAAGAGCTCGACTGTGTCGGATAAGGATTCTCCCAGGGTCAATTTTAAATATTGGTCAATTGAAAGTCTGCCGGTAATGCCCAGCCGTTTGAACATGCGATAATATTCCAATTGATATACCATCATATTTGCCCCAAACACCTCCTGACTGGTCCGGATGCATCGGTCAGTCCTTTCAAACGGTACATATTCGGCATAAAAGGGGTTTACCGAGATCATAACCCCTTTTAGTCCCTTTTCCTTGAGAGCCTGTAGCCGCTCCCGGGTTAGCTTGTCGTTTTTGCACCAGAAGCAGTTGGTTTCGACAAAGGTAGATGGGATCCTCAATGCTTCGGCAATTTCAACAGCCTTCAGCAACAGCTCAAAATTCAAAAAAGGCTCCCCACCGCTGAAATGCAACCCGTGGTTCAAGCTCATATATTGAGGGCCGTATGGGCTCGGCCTTATCACTTTTGCCAGCTGCGGCAGAAATTGTTCCAGCTGGTCGACCGTGATCCAATCCCCTGTCCATTTCGGTGAGCAGGCATACATGCAATGCCTGCACTCGGCAGGGCATTTGTAGGACAGCATCAGACCGCCAGAGATGGGTCGGGGTATTATCATTCTTTTCATGCTGGATGAATCATTTCTTTATGGAGATCTATTCTCCACTCGATTTGAAGTGACTGCCGAATTGATTCAAGTAGATAAACTCTTCGACAGCCTTTCTCCCCCTTGGAACATGCTTTCCTTTCGGCATGCCAAACGTCATGCAGATTACGACCATTTTATCTTCAGGTATTTTTAAGACCTGTTTGACCTGGTTTTCATCAAAGGCGCCAATCCAGCAGGACCCATAACCCAACTCAACGGCTTGGAGGGTGAAATGGCTAAACGAGATAGTAATGTCCACCATGTGCCATTTGAGGTTGGGGTCAGCCACTCCCGCGATGAAGTAGGCACAGTCTTTGATAAACCTCTGATTAAAACATGCGGGAACGAGTCTTTGTTTTAAATCTGAATCTTTAACAAAGACGAATTCCCAGTTTTGAAGGTTATTGCCCGAAGGAGCGAGCTGCAAAGCCTTAAAAAGGATATCCATATGTTCATCGGGAATCGAGGCATCTGCATACTGTCGAATACTCAGCCGTTTTTGAATCGCTTTTTGAACCTGCATCGGGGACAATTCCTTCCTATCTTATTTAATCGTTTTTCAAATGTTTATGAAAATATGTAAAGGGATCTCATCTTGGCCCTTATTAACTCTTTTTGAATATATTCATAATTTCGGCCCAGTGGAAATGCAAGACCACTTTCGATTTGCAAGCCAGATCAACCAAGGGTCAAGAGTAGACTTGACCCCTTTAAAAGGATTTTACTACGGCATCTCCGATTTAATGCGCCGCCCCTTCGCGTCTGGTGAAGTGACGTGCTATGGTCATCCTTTATAAGTTCCATCTGTATTTTCTGGAGTTAGAGTTCCTTCATGTTCGATAAGCAAGCATGTAACCTCTGTGGTACAAATAGGGCGGTGCTCAATACCTTTTGGCACAACGCACATTTCGCCTGTGTTCAAATCGACCGTCTTGCCTCTAAATTCTAATTTCATTTTTCCATCTACAACAAAAAAGACTTCATCAGAATCAGGATGAGTATGAAAATCAAGAGTCCTATCTTTAACCCTAACCATTGTAAAATTGTGATTGTTCATCTTTGCTATCACTTCATATTGGTATAGGTTTGGTATTTGGGATCCTATTTCTCTTAAATTTATAACCTCCATTATCTTTCCTCCTGGACAATTTAACGTCTTGGATAACACGCTTGTGGGGGCTGACACTGAACTTTGAAAACGGCAATTCCGAATAAACAAGCACCAATTTTGGAAAAAGCGCGGCCCCCACAAGTCGTTGTTCATCCTAATTGTTAGCGATTCATCAGATTTAAATCAAAAAAGGTTGCTAACTCCGGTCAGTATTCTTGGAAAACTATTTTTCATCTTGTCTAACACCAGTCAGGAATATTTATAACAGTTTCAGGACTATAAGCAGTATGTTTAATGTTATCAACAATGCGGTCAAATATAGTGAATGTTTTCCTTTTGACTTTTTCGGTGAAATCATCAGAAGGCTTAAAAT
Organism: Desulfobacteraceae bacterium; assembly: GCA_030611815.1. Taxonomy (GTDB): domain Bacteria; phylum Desulfobacterota; class DSM-4660; order Desulfatiglandales; family Desulfatiglandaceae; genus Desulfacyla. The sequence goes on along the minus strand of JAUWPC010000188.1, from coordinate 53 downwards.
AATATAAATTATCGATAAATAGTTGGAAGGAACATTGATCAATAACGATAAGT
>JAUWPC010000341.1 GCA_030611815.1 Desulfobacteraceae bacterium | reverse complement strand
AACATTTAAACAAGTGTCATAAGTGCAATTTCGATGCCAGGCACTGTAGCATCCAATCTGACCGCTAAAATTGAAAAAATGTCAGGTAGGGCGCAGCTTTAGGAGAAGTGTCTTGAAGCAAACTGCACGTTAGAGTTATGTCATCAAAGTCGTTAAAATTCAGAGGAAAGTAGGCTTGTTTTGATATTACCCGTTATTTCATATAGTTATCTGTATGACATCAATGTCGCACTCTGACATGTGGTTCCGAATTGACTTTTGGCCTAAGTCTGGCGTAGTCCAGCCCGTAAGAGTTGATCTTGCGCCAGAAGGTTCGGGGGTTGACTCCTGTCTCTTTTGCAGCTTTCGATACATTTCCATTATACCGCTTCAGGGCTTCAAAAAGGTATGCCTTCTCAAATCGGTTGACGACAATAGACCGAGCCGTTAAAAAAGGGATATCAATATTGATATTGTGCAATGAGTCCTCCATCTCTGTACCCTGGTTGTCCAGAGAAAAAATAACGGCATCAATGGTATCACCGTCCGTGGTAACAAAGGCCCTCTCCAAGACGTTTTCAAGCTCCCTCACGTTTCCAGGCCAGGAATGCTGCATCAATTGGTCCATGGCCCGCACCGAAATGTGCCTGATATTTTTGTTCAGGTTCTTATTGAAAAACCGGATAAAGTGTTTTACCAGAAGAGGGATGTCCTCGATCCTTTCCCGCAAAGGGGGGATATGAATTGGAACCACATTAAGGCGATAGAAAAGCTCTATTCGAAAATCGCCACTTGCAATTTTTTCCTTTATATCGCGATTAGTGGCTGAGATCAGCCTCACATCCACATCAATGGGCTGATTCCCTCCGACCCTCTCTAACTTTTTTTCCTGGAGGACTCTGAGGAGTTTAACCTGCATATTAGGGGATATGTCTCCCACTTCATCCAAAAATATGGTTCCTTTTCGCGCATATTCGAACTTGCCCTCCTTCCTGCGGATGGCGCCGGTAAAGGCCCCCTTTTCGTGACCAAACAGCTCCGTCTCTAACAAGGTTTCTGCCAAAGCCCCGCAGTTTATGCTGACAAACGGCTTATTTTTTCTGTGACTATTGAAGTGGATCGCCTTGGCCACCAACTCCTTACCAACCCCTGTTTCGCCGGTGATAAAAACCCGGGCATTGGTGGCAGAAACCTTCTTGATCAGGTCATAAATAGCCTGCATCCTGTGACTTTTGCCGATAAGGTTTCCAAAGGAATATTTTCGATTCACTTCTCTTCTCAGATCCCTGAGTTCTTGCAAAATCTCTCTTTCTCTGAGAGTCTTTTCTATGAGCAAAAGCAGGGATTCCGGTTCGAATGGTTTCTCTAAATAGTCGCTTGCTCCTTGTTTGATGGACTCGACTGCCGAGGAAATGGAGCTATAAGCTGTCATGATAATGCCTGAGATGTTCGGGGCTACCTTGCGCGCTCTTTTGAAAAGCTCCAATCCGTCCATCCCAGGCATCTTCATATCGGCTAACAAAATATCAAAGGATTTAAAGGTTAGTGTGGTCAGCGCCTGTTCGCCACTGTGGGCAATGCTTACGTGGTAGTCCTCACTTTCCAATATGGCCTGGATATGCTGACAAATCGAAACCTGGTCATCAACGACGAGTATTTGATGGCTCATTTCTATCACCTCTGGCTACTTTTTCTGTTTTTTCATCTGTTGTTCCATCCAGGGGCAGCAGGATGTGCATAGTGGTTCCCTTTGCTTGAGGATTGCAATCCCCGTCAATGTGCCCGGAAGGCCTCGGGGCAAGATGGGGGCATGGGTTATTACATACCCACATTACACCATTATGAGCCTCCACAATCCGGTGGGCCAAAGACAAACCGAGTCCGGCGCCGGAACCTTTCGTCGAATAAAACGGACGGAAAACATTTTCTGTCTCAGAAGGATTGACGCCGACACCGGAATCACTGATTGAGATAAACACATGTCCCAATCTATTGGAAGAAAAACCAGTGCTGAGTAAAAGGCGCCCACCATCCGTCATTGCTTCCAAGGAATTATGGACGACGTTTTGAAATACCTGGCCCATCAATAGGGCATCCACCTGGAGAGGTGGAAGTTTTGGGTCAAAGTCCTCTTCCACCCTTATGCGGTTTTTCTCAATCAATTCTTGGAACATCTTCGGGGTTTCCCTCAATATGACGTCTATTCGCTGGAAGGATCTTGTGGGCTTCATGGTCTTGGTATATTGCAGCAACCCCGTGACAATTTGATTCAGATTGCTGATTCCATTTGAGAGGTCCCCGAAGATTGCTGCCAAGTTCTCTCGGCCCCCTTTCAAAAAGAGAGTCTCCTTGCGTGACCGATCCGCTGTCTTCTGGACCTGGACGTCCAGTTTTAAGGCCTTCTCTAAACGCTTGGCTCCCATAAGAATATTGCTCAAGGGGTTTCGAATTTGATGGGCAATATCGCCGGAGAATTCTCCTAATAGAGCTAAATCTTTGGCTTTTGTCAGTTCTGCCTCCAGCCTTTTTTCTTCGGTAATATCTCTCCCCACTCCCTCAACCCCAACAATTAGGTTGGTAGAACTCCTCTCTGGGTAAATGGTCAGAGAGATAATACGGTTTTCATGTCCCTGGGTGAGTTGCCGATACTCGAGGTCCTTTATCAATGGCAATTCGCTATTCAGTATCTTCTTAAAGGCTGTCCGCACCCGATCCCGGTCTTCCTCAGCCACTATTTCATTGGCCAGGATGTCGCCACGATAAAAGGTCTCCCTGGAATATCCGGTCAGTGTCTCCATGGCCTTGTTAACGAAGACAAGCCGGTTTCTCCGGTTGACCCGAAAAATAATATCCTTCCTGTGTTCCACCCGAATTCTCTGCCTTTCTTGTATTTGTTCAATCTGACTGGTCTTTTCTGTGATCTTTTTTTCCAGAAAATCACTCATCTCGACACTGGATGTGTAAGCACGAGCGTTTTGAATGGCAACCGAGGCCGCACTCCCCAAGGCCTCGGTAACCGAGAGATCGTTCCGATCAAAGGGCCTTTTCCCTTTCTCCTTTCCCAGGAGGAGTAGACCCAGCGTTTCCCCTCTCAGCTTTAAAGGAACAGCCATTAAGAAATGGAGGTTTCTCTTTTTAAGATAGGCCTTGATGTCTTGTCCGATTTTCCTCGTGTGATTAATACTCCTGATTAAAACCGATTTGTTTTGGGATACCATAAATTCATATAGATCTTTTAACTCCTTTGGATGGATCTCTTTGAAGGTCCTTGATTTTAAACGTCTCCTGTCCCCATTTATCTGATATGTGGCTTGAGTCATAGGGACTTTTGTTGTGGAAAACAGATAGACCTCGCATTGTTCCCCAGTAAGCTTGGCCCCTTCCTCAGCCACTGATTTTAAAGTCTTTTTCAAATCGAGTTTTTTGTGAAATCTTTTAATGGAGCTGACCAGAAATGCGGCCTCCCTTTTTTTCTGCTCGGTCTGGCGATAGAGGTTCATATTTTCGACGGCCATACCCATTATGTTAGCCAT
>JAUWPC010000069.1 GCA_030611815.1 Desulfobacteraceae bacterium | reverse complement strand
TCATTATCGCCTCAAACACCTCGTTTTCACGCCCGGAAGAATTCATTTTCTTGTCATAACCTCTGGCTGCTAGCGTTTGATCATGCAATTATCGAAAAAGTGCTCCCGACGAATATAACGATTCAATTTCACCTCACAAGGTATCCATGACTCATGCTACAACCCTCGGTTCGCCCCTCCAAATGATGATATCACACGTTTTACCTGATTTGTCCTAAATAGCAGATATCGCAGGTTTTCGTATTATCAAAATTTGGTCGATAACCGTGACATTTTAATAGAGAAGTTGTATTCTCTTCTCTCCATAAATCACCAAGCACAGATCATTTTTTCAAAAAAAGTTCTCCCGTTGTGACCGTATTTGTCAAAAGTGTATGATAACCACGTAAAATGATCTCCTGGATGAATTTTAAGTGCGAATTGCCTTCGCCCTCAAGCGAAGCGGTCCTTCTCCCATTGACCACAAAAGTTTAAAAAGCATTGTGTTTCCCTTGACTAAGCAACTAATATCAGTTAATTTCCTTTAAGTATCTAAGATGATAGGTTTTTAACCGTTTTTGGAGAACAGCATGCCTATCCTGTGCAATCCATACTGTGACACTGGGGAATTGATTTTATTCACTTTTTTAACTTATGAACAATGCATATCGCTCATAGCTCAGCTATCACCCGTTTGAATTAAGGGGAATTCTTCATGGACATTTTCGGTTTACGTAACAGACTTGTCCAAGATTACTCAAATTACATCCAGAGTTTTATCCTGATTCAGGACGCACGTGTCAGAAAGTACGTGGATGAGAATATAGAAAATGGCCTCCTTTGGCCAGATCCACTCATTCAATTGAATCCCTCCTTTGAAACTGGGGAATGGATCGACGATCTTGTTCAACAAGAGGTTCTACACGAAGAATGTGGTCTTATATTCAGGATTAAGGAGACTCCGGAGGAGGAAGGAAAACCTCTCAGGCTTCATCAGCACCAGTCAGATGCAGTCAAGGCCGCGAAAACCGGAAACAACTATATCCTCACCACCGGCACCGGATCCGGAAAAAGTCTGGCTTACATTGTCCCCATCGTGGATCATGTGCTTCGACTTGGGTCGGGAAAGGGTATCCAGGCGATTATCGTCTACCCTATGAATGCCCTATGTAACAGTCAGCACGGAGAATTAACAAAATTCCTTTGTTATGGATACCCCAAGGGGGCTGAACCGGTTCGGTTTGCCAGATACACGGGGCAGGAAAGTGATGAGGAAAAGCAGCAAATCATTGCGAATCCCCCGGATATTCTGCTGACAAATTATGTGATGCTGGAACTGATTCTCACCCGGCCTTTTGAAAAGAACATCGTTGATGCGGCCCAAGGCTTGCGCTTTCTTGTCCTCGATGAATTGCATACCTATAGGGGAAGACAGGGAGCTGATGTTTCCTTGCTGGTACGGCGAGTAAGGGATGCCTGCGATGCACAAGATCTCCAATGTGTTGGGACTTCGGCCACTTTGGCCGGTCCGGGAACATATGAAGTGCAAAGAAAAGAAATCGCAGATGTAGCCACCAAGCTTTTTGGGGATATGGTTAAGCCTGAAATGGTTATCGGTGAAACCCTAAAGAAGGCAACCCCTGAAACCGACCTATCTGACCCTTCCTTTTTAAAGCAACTAAAAGTAAGAGTTTCGGACTCAAATCTCCATCCCCCCACTGATTATCAAGGTTTTATTGCAGATCCCTTATCTATCTGGATTGAAAACACCTTCGGAGTAACCACAGAGAAAGATTCAGACAGGCTCATACGGACTACTCCCAAGAGCATTACGGGGCCTGATGGAGCGGCTAAACAGTTAAGTAATCTTGCCGGTGTGTCAGAAACACGCTGCATTGAAGCCATCCAGGAAGGGCTTTTGGCCGGGTATCAATGCTCAGACCCTGACACTAATTTCCCGGTATTTGCTTTTCGTCTGCACCAGTTTATAAGCCGGGGTGACAATGTTTACGCCTCTCTTGAGCCTCCGGAATCAAGGTTTATTACTGTTTACGGCCAACAGTTTGTTCCAGGGGATCGCTCTCGTATTCTTCTCCCTATTGTATTTTGCAGAGAGTGTGGTCAGGAATACTATTGTGTCCGCGTTCATCGAGAACCCGACAGCAACCAAAGAACGTTCCAACCAAGGGATCTTTCCGACCGGTATCATGAAGAGGAAACTGAACCTGGGTTTCTTTACAACAATCCAGATAAACCATGGCCTGAAACAATAGAAGAGATCATTGAACGAGTTCCCAACGACTGGCTTGAAGAACACAGGGGTTCATCACGATTGAAAAAAAATCTAAGGAAGAACCTCCCTGAGCGTATTTATATCGGTCCTCATGGGCGTGGATCTGATGAGGGCCTCCCATTCTCATATGTCAAAGCTCCGTTTCGTTTTTGTCTGAATTGCGGTGTTTCTTATGGGGCTCGCCAGGTTTCAGATATTGGGAAGATTACCTCTTTAGGCACAGAAGGCCGGAGCACAGCCACTACTATCCTCAGCCTTTCTGCTATCCGTCATCTTAAAAATGAAGACAGCCTTGATGAAAAGGCTAAAAAACTGCTGAGCTTCACAGACAACCGTCAGGACGCCTCTCTTCAGGCCGGCCATTTCAATGATTTCGTTGAGATTGGTCTCCTTCGTTCCGCCCTTTTAAGAGCAGCAAAAAACGCAGGCCCGGATGGTTTAAGCCATGATGAACTGTCCCTGAGGGTTTTTGACGCCCTGGATCTTCCTCTTGATTTATATGCGGCCCGTCCCGAAGCGAAATTCCGGGATCTGGAAGACACAAAAAAGGCACTGAGGAATGTAATTGGTTATCGGCTCTACCATGACTTGCGCCGTGGCTGGAGGGTCACCTCTCCAAACTTGGAGCAATGCGGACTCCTTGAGATTGATTACTCCTCTTTGCGAGAACTTTGTGAGGCTGAAGATGAGTGGCAGAATCGTCACTCTGCCTTACTCACAGCCACACCCGAAACTAGAAATTCTATTTGCAAGGTGCTTCTGGACCTTATGAGAAGGCAACTTGCCATCAAGGTGGACTATCTGGACTCCGAATTTCAAGAAAGGATTCAGCAGCAGAGCAACCAGCGGCTTATTCCCCCCTGGTCCATCGATGAAAAAGAAGCTATAGTGGGAGCTGCGGTCTGTTACCCCCGTCCAAAAAAACGTGGAGATTACGGCGGGGATTTTTTCCTATCTCCCCGGAGCCTTTTTGGCCAGTACCTGCGCCGTCGATCTACCATACCAAATTACAATGAAAAGCTCGGCCTTGATGCCACCCAGGAAATCATCCTCCAGTTATTGCAGATTATTCGCGTGGCAGGTCTTGTTGAGGAAGTGGCTCCTCCCAGGGAGAAAGACGAGGTACCAGGGTATCAGATCCCCGGGTCTGCCATTCGCTGGATAGCAGGAGATGGAACCAAACCATTTCATGACCCGCTTAGAGTTCCCACCGAATCGAAAGAAGGTGGGCGGACAAATCCATTTTTTGTCTCATTCTATCAGGAGACAGCCTTTGAGAGTAAGGGTGTTGAGGCCAGGGAGCATACGGCACAGGTCCCATATGAACTCAGGGTAGAACGGGAGGATGCCTTCAGGGAAGGGCGATTACCTATTCTCTATTGTTCACCTACCATGGAACTGGGTATAGACATAGCAACCCTGAACATAGTGAACATGAGAAACATACCGCCTACCCCCGCCAACTATGCCCAACGGAGCGGTCGAGCAGGCAGAAGCGGGCAGCCCGCTCTTGTCTTTTCCTATTGCACAACAGGCAGTCCCCATGACCAATATTTCTTCAAGCGCCCGGAGCGAATGGTTGCAGGGGCGGTTGCGCCCCCAAAGCTTGAGCTTGCGAATGAAGACTTAATTCAGGCCCATGTCCAGGCGGTTTGGCTAACAAGCACAGGGCAATTTTTAGGAACTTCCCTCAGAGACGTCCTGGATGTTTCAGGAGAAAATCCAAGCCTTGAGCTTCTCCCCTCAGTTAAAGATGCCTTTCAAAATAAGAAAGCTAAAGCTCAGGCACTTGAAAGCGCAAGAAATGTCCTGATCAGCATAAAGGAAGACCTTCAATCCGCGGATTGGTATAGCGAGGGATGGGTTGAAGAGGTCTTGAACAAAGTTGTTTTAAGTTTTGAACAGGCATGCGAGCGCTGGCGCTCCCTTTACCGTGCCGCTGCCAAACAAAGGGAAACCCAGCACAAGATAGTTATGGATGCCTCCAGAAGGCAAGAGGATAGAAAACAGGCCAAACGGCTGCGCCGGGAGGCTGAGTCTCAACTTGAGCTGCTTCTTGATTCTCGTAGTGTCATGCATTCAGATTTTTATAGCTACCGCTATTTTGCTAGTGAAGGTTTCCTGCCCGGCTACAATTTTCCCAGACTCCCTCTTTCGGCCTATATTCCCGGCAGGTTTAAACATAAAGATGATTTCCTCTCCCGCCCCAGATTCTTAGCGATTTCGGAATTTGGTCCAAGAAGCATTATTTATCATGAAGGGTCTCGATACATTATCAACAAAGTAATCATGCCTGTGGGCGAGGCAGAAGGCGATGAAGAGGTCCTAACAAGTTCTGTAAAGCTCTGCCCCAATTGCGGTTACCTGCACCCCATTTTGGATGGCAGCCAGGGCCTGGACCTCTGCGAGTACTGTAATCAACCACTTGATCAACCTCTTCGCCAGTTATTTCGCCTCCAGAACGTTTCAACAAAACGCAGGGACCGCATCAATTGTGATGAGGAGGAAAGGCTCAGGCTCGGCTATGAGATAAGCACAGGAGTCCGTTTTGCTTTGCACGGGGGCAAGCCTTCGTTTAAGACAGCATCTTTAAATCTCCCTGACGACAGATCTATTGCCACGCTTACCTACGGACATGCTGCCACTATCTGGAGGATCAATTTAGGCTGGGCGCGTCGAAAGAATAAGTCACAGCACGGCTTTGTGCTGGATACGGAAAGGGGATACTGGGCAAGAAATGAACAGGCGGCCGAGGAAGATGAAGCAGATCCCATTAGTGCAAAAACAACAAGGGTCGTGCCTTATGTGGAGGACCGGCGGAATTGCCTTCTCTTTCAGCCCGCCAACCCCTTAGATGAAAATCAGATGGCATCCATTCAGGCCGCACTAAAGCAGGCCATTCAGGCCTGCTACCAGTTGGAGGATAACGAACTGGCTGCCGAAGCATTGCCTACCAGAGAAGAGAGAAAGGTGATTCTCTTCTACGAGGCAGCAGAAGGAGGGGCAGGGGTTTTACGTCAGCTCATCTCCGATCCCCACGCCTTCCCTGCCGTCGCCAAGGAGGCATTAGAGCTGTGCCATTTTGATGCGGAGACTGGAGAGGACAGACGTCGCGCTCCAAGGGCAACGGAGGATTGCGAGGCTGCCTGTTACGATTGCATGATGACATATGGCAATCAGAGAGACCATTCTCTCCTTGACCGGCAGGCTATTCGGGAAATTCTCCTTGAATATGCAAAATCCAGCGTTTCGGCATCACCCGGAGAACTCCCCAGGGCAGAGCATCTAAAAAGACTCATGAATCAGGCAGGTTCAAAGCTGGAAAAGAATTGGCTTCGATTCTTAGACAATCAGGATTTCAGTCTTCCTTCTAAGGCCCAGGTCTTTTTAGAAGCCTGCAAGACCCGTCCGGATTTTTTTTATGAAGATGAGCTTACGGTGATCTACGTGGATGGCCCTGTTCACGAATATCCTGAAAGGGCTGAACGCGATAAGCAGCAGACCGACTGTCTTGAAGATTTGGGATACACAGTCGTTCGCTTCGGGCACAAGGATGATTGGGGCAGCATCATCTCCAAATTTCCTAATGTTTTTGGAGTGAAAAAGAAAGGCTGAGGTCTAAACCGGAGACATTATGGATTTTGCAGTAGGTTCATTAGTTCAAGCAAGAGGTCGGGAGTGGGTTGTACTCCCTGACTCACAGGAAGATCTACTCATCTTACGCCCATTGGGCGGGATGGATGATGAAGTTACCGGAATCTATCTTCCCTTAGAGGCTGTTGAGTCTGCCACCTTTTCTCTTCCCGACCCGTCACAAATAGGTGATTTCCGCTCCTGCCGTCTTTTGAGGGATGCCGTCCGTTTGGGATTTCGAGCAAGCAGCGGCCCTTTTCGTTCCTTTGCCAAGATCGGTGTAGAGCCCCGGCCCTACCAGCTCGTGCCGTTGCTTATGGCCCTCAAACTGGACCCTGTGCGCCTTCTCATTGCCGATGACGTGGGCATTGGCAAGACCATAGAGGCATGCCTTGCAGCCAGGGAACTTCTCGATAGAGGGGAAGTGACCCGCTTGGCCGTGCTCTGTCCACCGCATCTGGCAGAGCAGTGGCAGGCTGAACTGAGAGAAAAGTTCCATATAAGTGCAGAACTCGTTCTCCCGAGTACAACAGCTAAGCTTGAGCGTATTTGTGCAGTGGGACAGTCCCTTTTCGATCTCTATCCTTATGTAGTCGTCTCAATGGATTACATCAAATCCGACCGTCGGAGGGACGAGTTTCTAAGGTCCTGCCCTGAACTGGTTATTGTTGATGAGGCCCATACATGTGCCTATTCAGAAGAACAACGGGGAAGCCGGCATCAACGAAACCGTCTTATTAAAGGTCTGGCTCAGGATCCCGACCGTCATTTAATACTTGTTACCGCAACGCCCCACAGCGGCAAAGAGGAGGCATTCAGGTCTCTTCTTACCCTCCTTGACCCGGAATTTGCCAGCCTGCCCGAAGATCTGGCAGGAACTAAAAACGAGCCGCACAGAAGACGGCTTGCAGCCCATTTTATCCAGCGCCGGCGGGCAGACCTCCGGCACTATATGAAAACCCAAACACCCTTTCCTAAGAGAGAAGACGCAGAGGACACATACACATTAGGTGAAAGCTCAGACTACAAGCGTCTCTTTGAGCGCGTCCTTAAATACGCGCGTGAGACAGTAGCAGACCCCGAGGGAGGGCAATTCCGTCAGCGGGTGAGGTGGTGGTCTGCCCTGGCATTACTTCGATCCCTTGCAAGCAGTCCGGCGGCCGCTGCCGCAACTTTGCGAAACAGGGCTTCCGCAGCCAATACAGAAACGCCTGAAGAGGCCGATGAGATCGGCAGGAGAACCGTTCTTGATCTGGACATTGAAGATGTGTCCGAAGGAGAGGATCTTATACCCGGAAGTGATCCCGGAGAAGAAGACCCCGCGGCCCAGCGCAATCGCCGCCTCTTGCTCCAGATGGCCAGGGAAGCCGAGGATCTCAAAGGAAAAAAGGACACCAAGCTCCAGAAGGCCATCAGACTGGTAAAGTCTTTCGTTCAGGATGGTTTCCGCCCGATCCTTTTTTGCCGCTTTATTCCGACCGCTGAATATGTCGCCTCATCTCTTAGAGCTGCGCTTCCAAAGGACGTTGCGGTTGCTGCTGTCACCGGCACACTGCCCCCGGCCGAGCGGGAAGAGAGGGTGCTTCAATTAGCTGAAAACACCAAACACGTACTTGTTTGCACAGATTGCCTCAGCGAAAGGATCAACCTCCAGGAACATTTTGACGCGGTCATGCATTACGATCTCAGTTGGAACCCAACCCGGCATGAGCAAAGGGAGGGTCGTGTGGACCGGTTTGGTCAACCCCGTGACACGGTCCGGGTCCTGACTTACTACGGCTTGGATAACCAGATTGATGGCATTGTTTTAGACGTGCTCATAAAAAAGCATAAGAAGATCCGAAGCTCTCTCGGTATTTCAGTGCCGGTGCCGGGTAATACCAACATGGTCATTGAGGCCATTTTTGAGGGACTCCTTTTAAGAGAAAGTGCAGGAAGCCGCCAGCTAACTTTTGATTTCCTCCAGGAGACACGTGACGACCTCCACTCCAAATGGGATGATGCCAGAGACCGGGAAGAAAAGCGCTCCCGCACCATGTTCGCCCAGGAAACCATTAAAGTGGACGAGGTTTCAAAGGAGCTTTCAGCCGTAAGGGCTGCGGTCGGTTCGGGAGTGGATGTAGCCAATTTTGTGAGAGAGGCATTCCAATCTCAGGGGGCGGCAGTAACGCCGCGCAAAAAGCACCTGACTTTCGACATTACCGGGGTGCCAAGAGCGCTTAAGGATGCGGTCGGCATAAGCGATGGAAATCGGTTCCAGGCCAGGTTTGAACTTCCGGTTGATGAAGGGGTACTATACCTGAACCGGACACATCCTATCGTGGAGGCCCTTGCCAACTACGTGATGAACACATCCTTGGATCCCCTGGTCAAGGCCGTAGCAAGGCGGTGTGGAGTGATTCGCACCCGAAAGGTGGAACGCCGTACAACGGTACTTCTTGTGCGGTTTCGCTATCATATCATCACGATTCGTAAGGAACAGGAGACGCCTCTTTTAGCCGAGGAATGCCTGCTTTTGGGTTTTCGCGGTGCCCCTGACAAGGCCCAGTGGCTGAAAGAAGATGAGGCTGAGAACCTTCTTATGATCGAACCTGATGCCAACATCACCCCGGACCTTGCCGCCAATGCCATAACTAAGATCAACGAAGGCTTTGATTCCCTCAGGCAAAGGATTGAAGAGGTTGCCTTTGAGAGGGCAGAAGAACTCCTCCTTGCCCATCGCCGGGTGAGAACAGCAACACGACTCAAAGGCATCCGTTACAGAGTAGAACCCCATTTCCCCCCTGATGTGTTAGGGATTTACGTATATCTACCCTACGTCTGAAAATTGGAATAGATATGAGGCAGAGACACCGAGAAATCTTCACCACCATAAAGACCGAAGGAAACCTCCTTCCCATTGATCTCCTTCACCGCATTGCAGAAGGTGACAGTGGTCTCAAAGGCCTCACCCCCGATTCTTACCATCTCACCAAAAGTGAAAGGCTTAATGAGGTCATCAACCGGGCCTGGAATCGTTGCGAAGGCGTATGGCGGTCCTTTCAGTCCGATGCAGCGTCCCTTCCGGAGACGGATGCAGGCACTACCCTTACGCGTGAACGCTGGCTGCTCCCCCTTTTTCAGGAACTGGAGTATGGAAGACTCTTAACCTCAAAAGCCCAGGAAATCGAGCGTAAGACCTATCCCATCAGCCATGCCTGGCACCATACGCCCATACATTTGGTCACCTTCAGGCAGGACCTTGATCGCCGAACCCCTGGTGTAGCAGGGGCCGCCCGCATGAGCCCCCACAGCCTTGTCCAGGAATTCCTCAACCGCTCCGATGATAACCTCTGGGGTATGGTCTCAAACGGACTGAGGCTAAGGCTCTTGAGAGACAATGCAAGCCTTACCCGCCAGGCATATGTGGAATTTGACCTGGAAGGTATGATGTCCGGTAAAGCTTACTCGGACTTCATACTCCTGTTCCTGCTCCTTCACCAGTCACGGGTGGAAGCCGAAAGACCGGATCAGTGCTGGCTTGAACGCTGGACCCAGGAGGCCCAAAAACAGGGCACACGCGCACTCGACCATCTCAGGGGCGGGGTTGAACAGGCCATCGCTACCCTGGGTCAGGGCTTCCTTGCCCATCCGGCCAATACCGACCTGCGCCAAAAACTTCAGTCAGGTGATTTAGCGTCCTATGACCTTTACCAGCAGCTCTTAAGGCTTGTCTATCGCATGATCTTTCTCTTTGTGGCAGAGGACCGTAACCTGCTTCTCCTTCCTGATGCCCCAGCCGAGGCCCGGGGTCGTTACTTAGATCACTACTCAATAACCCGAATCCGCCGCCTGGCAGGTCGCCTGAGAGGAACACGACATGCAGATATCTGGAAGGGACTGAGGATCACATTCCGCTGTTTGGCCGCAGGTGAACCGGCACTTGGCATCGATCCTTTAGGGGGATTCCTCTTCTCTGAAAATGCCATTTCTGATCTGAACAATTGTGAACTCAGCAACGATGCATTGCTTACGGCAGTTCGTAATCTCTCTTTCACCCAGGACAATAAAACTTTAAGGCCCGTGGACTATCGTAATTTGGGCACCGAGGAACTTGGAAGTGTTTACGAAAGCCTGCTTGAACTCCATCCTGAAATCAATGTAAGCGCTTCCACCTTTGATCTTAAAATCGCCGCCGGTTCTGAACGGAAAACCACAGGCTCCTATTACACCCCAAGTTCCCTTATCAATTGTCTTCTGGATTCTGCACTGGAACGGATCTTCCAAGCCCAATTTGGCCAAAAAGCATTAATAATCAATGAGTTACGGTCAATTTGTGGCCATATTTGTAGCCACTAAAAACATTGCCATGAGGCAATTTATTTCTTGACATGCTGATTAAGATGTGCTTATATAGTAGCCACTATGTATGTTGACATCTCCAAAAGCCAAGGAAAGTACACGCGGTATCTTTTGAGGGAAAGCTATCGCGATAAGGGCAAAGTCAAACACCGTACCGTCGCCAATATTTCTCAGTGCTCGGAAGAGGAAATTGAAGCAATCCGACTGGCTTTAAAGCATAAGAAAGATCTTACAGAGCTTGCCTCCTTAGACAAGGATATTTCTCTTCGTCAGGGGCTTTCCGTTGGCGCCGTGTGGTTGGTTTATGATATGGCCCGTCAATTGGGTATCACTAATGCGCTTGGTTCCTCTCGCCAAGGCAAGCTGGCCCTTTGGCAGGTTATTGCTCGAGTCATCGATCAGGGATCACGCTTGTCGGCCGTGCGGTTGGCAGGTAGCCATGCTGGGTGCGATATTCTGGGATTAACGTCCTTTAACGAGGATGATCTTTATAAAAATCTGGACTGGTTGTGCAAAAAACAGTCTGTGGTTGAAAATCGCCTTTTCAAAACAATGCATTCCGAGGAGCAACCGGGACTGTTTTTGTATGACGTGACCAGCAGTTATCTGGAAGGTACACAGAATGAACTCGCTGCATTTGGATACAATCGTGACGGCAAGAAAGGTAAGCGACAAATTGTAATCGGTCTTTTGTGTAACGAGGGTGGCAAGCCGCTGTCTATTGAGGTTTTTGCAGGCAATACTCAAGACCCGAAAACCCTGGCTTCCCAGATTGATAAAGTAGCAAAGCGTTTTGGCGGGAGCGAAGTCACTTTTGTGGGCGACCGCGGAATGATCAAGACGCATCAGGTTGAAGATTTATTGGAGCACGGATTTCATTATATAACCGCCATCACGAAACCACAGATTGAATCTCTGCTTGCAAAAGGTGTGATCCAAATGGGTCTATTTGATCAGGAGCTTGCAGAAGCTGTCAGCGACGATGGGATCCGCTACGTTCTTCGGCGCAATCCTGTTCGGGCGCAGGAAATACATAAATCGCGTCAAAGCAAACTCGCATCGTTGAACAAAGAAGTAGAAAAACAAAATGAATATTTGGCGGAACATCCTGGCGCCCATGTAGATGTAGCATTGCGGAAGATTGATGAGCGATGCAAAAAACTCAGGCTGTCAAAGTGGGCAACGTCTTCAGCTTCGGGACGAAATATCATTCTCACTATCGATAAAGATGCCCAGCAAGAGGAAACCAAGCTGGATGGTTGCTATGTATTAAAAACAGATCTGGCAAAAGACACAATGAATAAAGAAATGGTGCATGCTCGCTACAAGGATCTTGCTCTCGTGGAATGGGCATTTCGCACAAGCAAGACGGTAGAGTTGGAAATGCGCCCTGTTCATGTTCGATTAGCTGACCGTACGCGTGGCCATGCGTTTATTGTAATGTTGGCCTATCTCATTGTCCAGGAATTGGCACAACGGTGGCATAACATTGAATTGACCGTTGGAGAAGGGCTCAAAGAACTTACGACATTGTGTGCGACCGAGATGGTAGTAAACGGTAGACCCTGCTGCAACAAAATACCAGAACCCCGACCAATGGTTAGAAAACTTCTGGCGGCAGCAAAAGTAAGACTCCCAGAGGCACTGCCTTGCAGCGGTATCCGCGTAGCCACGAGAAAAAAACTGGTCGATCAGCGAAAACCTTTTTAATTTTCAATGGGTTGCGCTATAAAGGCGTATGTGCTTCGTTTGGAAGATCCGTCTTAAGCTTGCAAGATTCATTTTAACAAGATCCTTTCACAGTCCTCTATTGATGTGAGCGCCCAGGGCTACCCAAAAAGATAGAAACGTATCTTGAATGATTTGGAGTAGCCGAATAGCCAAGGTTTTCAATACGTTGTG
>JAUWPC010000336.1 GCA_030611815.1 Desulfobacteraceae bacterium | reverse complement strand
TGACCATCGAGACAGTCAACGTGGATCTGGATAAGGAATATGCCAAGGAACACGATGTGAGTATGCAACCTGGCCCCTATGTGATGTTTGGGGTGAGTGATACGGGCATGGGTATGGACGATAAGACAAAGTCCCTCATATTCGAGCCTTTCTTCACCACCAAAGAGGTAGGAAAGGGGACCGGGCTGGGTCTGTCCACTGTCTACGGGATTGTGAAACAGAGCGGGGGATACATCTGGGTCTACAGTGAACCCGGGCATGGCACAACCTTCAAGATCTACCTCCCGGCCGTGGAGGGCGAAGCTGTATCAAGAGAGAAGGAGGAAATCTCCCCTGAGAGACTTACCGGTTCCGAGACTATTTTGATTGTGGAAGATGATGATAAGGTTCGAAATCTGGCCTGTGAAATCCTTGAGCCTCAGGGATACACCATATTAGAGGCCCAAAACGGTATAGAGGCCTTGAGAGTCAGCGAATCGCACAGCGGTCAAATACACCTCATGATAGCTGATGTGGTCATGCCGAAGATGGGCGGCCGGGAACTTGAAGAACATCTACGTCCCCTGCGACCAGAAATGAAGGTTATCTACATGTCGGGATATACGGATAACGCCATTCTGCACCATGGGGTATTGAGCCCGGGAATAGAGTTCTTGCAGAAGCCTTTTACACCGGCGAACCTTAGGAAAAAGGTGCGCGAGGTGCTGGACCAATAGATTGATGATTGGTAACTGCTCAGGTAGATAGGCTGTAGGTATTTAGTCTGTAGGAGAGACTCATGCGTGATCGAAAAGAACCAAAGACACTGCTGGTTTGAACAAAGGGTGCTTTCATATCAAGGAATTAGGTTCATGCACGGTCCCTGAAAAAGGGCAAAAGAAAAAGGACTAAAAAAAGCTCTTGACATCTATCGGCGTTGCAACTATATAAACGCCAAGTCAGGCAAGAAGCCAGACGTTTAATCTTAATCAAGCTGTAGCATTTTTTAGGCCACGAAGGCCAATGGGTTTTGAAAAACCCTTGGGGCTTTTGTGGCCTTTTTTGTTTCTATAAGACTTTTAACAAAAATTTTAAGGAGGAAAAAGTGATGAAAAAATTTTTGGTTGCCTGTGTTTTAGGATTGTTTTTCTTATGCGTCTCTCAAACGGCCTTTGCCCATTTTGGGATGGTCATTCCCTCAGACAGTATGGTCATGCAGGGCGAGAACAGAGACGTCGGGGTAACCCTCTCATTTTCACATCCCTTTGAAATGATAGGGATGGAACTCGTCAAACCCGAAATTTTCGGGGTCATAGCGAACGGCAAGAAACAGGACTTGCTTGGGAAACTAAAAAAGACCAGGGTTATGGACCATACCGCCTGGACCACTGACTACAAGATCAAGAGGCCGGGTGTTTACGCCTTTTACATGGAGCCAAAACCCTACTGGGAGCCTGCGGAGGACTGCTTTATCGTCCATTACACGAAAACAATAGTGACGGCCTTTGGTGATGATGAAGGCTGGGATGAGGAAATCGGCCTCAAGACCGAGATTGTTCCCCTGTCAAAACCGTTCGGGCTTTATGCCGGAAACGTCTTTCAAGGAATAGTGAAAATGGATGGCAAGCCGATCCCCTTTGCCGAGGTTGAAGTAGAATACTACAACGAGGATAAAAAAGCGGAGGCGCCCACGGATTATATGACCACTCAGACGATCAAGGCGGACAAGAATGGAGTTTTTACCTATGCGGTTCCCAAGGCGGGATGGTGGGGATTTGCCGCCCTGAATACCTCTGATAAAAAAATGAAGATCAAAGGTGAAGAAAAGGACGTGGAGTTGGGCGCCGTTATCTGGGTCAAGTTTCATGATTGGAAAGAGAAATAGATAGTGCCTTAACAAAAGGACTATTCAGGCACGATTTTGGATTGGGGGTTTTGGATCAGGCATTGGATATTAATGGAGGAAAGATATCATGAAAGCACGGACAAGGTTCAGGCTGGGTTGTGTATTAACAATCTTGGGTATTTTTGTATTGCCAAGCAATGGGTTAGGATATGAAATCAACGACAAATTGAGTATCGGGGGGATCATTGCCGGGGTAGGTCAATATCAGAGTATCAGCGATGCCCCCGGATTTGAGAACGAGGGGAGAGGAGCCCTGGTTTTCCAGCCGGAGATCAGTTTTACCCCCACGGACTCGGATGAAATCTTTGCCAAGTTCGGATTCGGGGCTGGAAACGGTTTGATGGAGGAGGGCAGATCCCCTTTTATGATTGCCCCATGGGCGGCTGATGTGCAGGATGACTATAAAGACATCAACGGCAGAAACCGCGACTACCTGCTCACGGCCTGGTACAAGCATACATTCACATTCAGCGAGGATCATACCCTGGGGCTCACGGGCGGTATCATTGACGCAACGGATTACATGGATGAAAACGCCTTTGCCAATGACGAGTTCACCCAGTTTATGAACGCGGCGTTAGTGAACGGACCTAACGCGTTCCTGCCGTCCTATGACATCGGTGCCGCCATAGAGTGGGAGATCGGAGGGTTTTCAGTGAGAGGCGTTGCCATGGCCATGGGGAGCAATGGTGAAGAGGGAGACCTTGACGAACCATACAACTTTTATGGAATGCAGTTTGCTTACACCGTGGATTTTGGCCTTGGGGAAGGGAACTATCGGCTGATTGTGGATACTACGAGCAGTGATTTCAGCAATGTGGCCGGCACAAAAAAAGAACGGCTGAGTTGCGCCATGATCTCCTTTGACCAGCAATTAGGGGAAATCTTAGGGGGGTGGATCCGGTTCGGATGGCAGGATGACGAAGCGGCTATTTACTGTAAGAGCATCTATTCGGGCGGCTTAAACATAAGTGGAAACCTCTGGGGTCGTGAGTGCGACAACATCGGGATAGGCTATGCCCACGTGATCGGCGGCAACCTGGATGTGGACCACACGGACGTATTCGAGATCTACGGCCGGTTTGCCCTGAACGACATCTTTGCCGTCACAGGGGACGTACAATATATGAAAGACTCAATGAAAGAGGGCGACAGCCCGAAAGGCTGGATTTTCGGTCTGCGGATGACAGCGGAATTTTAAAGCATCACAAAATGGGTCTTACTCTCTCCTCGGTCCGTAGACAAGGCCGTTTCGTCAGCTTGGGCGAGACGGCCTTGCCGCTCATTCGGCACATTCAGGGAAAAAACCCGGCGATTCGCCGCCCAATCATACCGGAGCTGCAGGAAAAAAAATTGGGAAGCAAACTCTGATTGCACATTTGCTGGTTTTGTTCTACATAGTGTCCGAACGAAAATCCCAAATTCAAAATTCACATTCAATAATTTCAACAGGAGATAGTGTTAATCCCGCCAATAAAGGCGGGATCAGATTTTAGCCGGCCTATTTTAAGAAAGCCAATCTTCACAAAAAATGGGCGAAGCATTCCTTAACTTTAGGCACTTTAGCTCACTTTAGGCACTTTCAGTTCAGACACTACATAGGCTATTATCATGCACATATCTGAAGGAATTTTATCCGGTCCGGTCCTGATCTCAGGAATTGCGTTAGCTGCGG
>JAUWPC010000032.1 GCA_030611815.1 Desulfobacteraceae bacterium | reverse complement strand
AAAAAAAGCCCCTCGTTAAACGAGGGGCTTTTAATTGAATTTCGGCGACGTCCTACTCTCCCACGTAGACTACCACGCAGTACCATCGGCGCTAAAGAGCTTAACTTCCGTGTTCGGGATGGGAACGGGTGTACCCTCTTCGCTATAATCACCGAAAACTGTTAAACTGATAATATAGAGTAAACAACCAAAGGGCATAAATAGAAAAGTTTTATGGCCAAGCCGCACGACCTATTAGTACCAGTTAGCTAAATGTATTACTACACTTACACACCTGGCCTATCAACCTTGTAATCTACAAGGGGTCTTCAGCTCCCGTGTTTCCACGGGAAAGGGATATCTTATCTTGAGGTTGGCTTCCCACTTAGATGCTTTCAGCGGTTATCCATTCCGAACGTAGCTACCCAGCTATGCCGCTGGCGCGACAACTGGAACACCAGAGGTTCGTCCATCCCGGTCCTCTCGTACTAGGGAAAGATCCTCTCAAATATCCTACGCCCACGAAAGATAGGGACCGAACTGTCTCACGACGTTCTAAACCCAGCTCACGTACCGCTTTAATTGGCGAACAGCCAAACCCTTGGGACCTGCTCCAGCCCCAGGATGCGAAGAGCCGACATCGAGGTGCCAAACCGCGCCGTCGATGTGAACTCTTGGGCGCGATAAGCCTGTTATCCCCGGAGTACCTTTTATCCGTTGAGCGACGGCCCTTCCATGCGGAACCGCCGGATCACTAAGACCTACTTTCGTACCTGTTCGAGATGTCTCTCTCACAGTCAAGCTCCCTTATGCCTTTACACTCTTCGGCTGGTTTCCAATCAGCCTGAGGGAACCATCGCGCGCCTCCGTTACTCTTTGGGAGTCGACCGCCCCAGTCAAACTACCCACCAGACACTGTCCCCGACCCGGATAACGGGCCAAGGTTAGAAACCTAAACTAATAAGGGTGGTATTTCAAGGTTGACTCCATCCCGACTGGCGTCGAGATTTCAAAGTCTCCCACCTATCCTACACATAATAGCCCAAGATCCAATGTCAAGCTGTAGTAAAGGTTCACGGGGTCTTTCCGTCTTTTCGTGGGTACGCGGCATCTTCACCGCGAATTCAATTTCACCGAGTCCCTGGTCGAGACAGTGGGGAAGTCGTTACGCCATTCGTGCAGGTCGGAACTTACCCGACAAGGAATTTCGCTACCTTAGGACCGTTATAGTTACGGCCGCCGTTTACTGGGGCTTCGGTTCAATGCTTCTCCGGCACTCAACTCTTTCCACAGAGTTCCATACTGTCTTTAATCCTCTCTTTCAGCCACCTCCTTGCCTGAGGAGACTGTTTTAGAGCTTTTTCTCTCTGAACAGCATCTTTCTTACTGATAAAGGCTTCGTAATAACAGAGTCGCCAATTTGATCCTCTTTTTGTATATCCATCACCTTGGTTATGCTCCGTCATTCGCCTCTTCAGATCTTTGGTGTATCCTGTGTATATCTTTGCTTGATTATTAATTAGCAGATACACATAATACATGTACATTCTCCCTGCAGAAACAGTTGAGTGCCGGATAACAAGTCCCCTTAACCTTCCAGCACCGGGCAGGCGTCAGACCCTATACATCGTCTTGCGACTTAGCAGAGTCCTGTGTTTTTAGTAAACAGTCGCCACCCCCATTTCTCTGCAACCTCCTTCGGCTCGAAAAGTAAATTTTTTCACCTAATGAAGGCACACCTTCTCCCGAAGTTACGGTGTCAATTTGCCGAGTTCCTTAACCAGAGTTCTCTCGAGCGCCTTGGGATTCTCACCCCGCCTACCTGTGTCGGTTTGCAGTACGATCACCTAACTGACTCGCTAGAGGCTTTTCTTGGCAGCATGGGCTCAACCAGTTTATGAGACAAAGTCTCTCCTCATCACTTCTCGGTGTTGAATAAGAGAGCGGATTTGCCTACTCTCTCCACCTACCAGCTTGAATCCGGACGTCCATCACCGGACTGGCCTACCCTCCTGCGTCCCCCCATCACTCAAACGCCAATTTGGTGGTACAGGAATATTAACCTGTTTCCCATCGCCTACGCCTTTCGGCCTCGGCTTAGGGGTCGACTAACCCTGAGCAGATTAGCTTTACTCAGGAAACCTTAGGCTTACGGCGAGCGGGTTTCTCACCCGCTTTATCGTTACTCATGTCAGCATAGTCTCTTCCATTCAGTCCATCAGTCCTCGCGGTCTGACTTCAGCCCGGAATGGAATGCTCCCCTACCATCACCTGAATCCGAAGATTCAGACAATCCGCAGCTTCGGTAATGTGCTTGAGCCCCGTTACATTTTCGGCGCAGAATCACTTGACCAGTGAGCTGTTACGCTTTCTTTAAAGGATGGCTGCTTCTAAGCCAACCTCCTGGCTGTCTCAGCGTTTCCACTTCCTTTCCCACTTAGCACATATTTAGGGACCTTAGCTGGCGGTCTGGGCTTTTTCCCTCTCGACCATGAAACTTATCTCCCACAGTCTGACTCCCACAATAAAAGTTAACGGTATTCGGAGTTTGGTAAGGTTTGGTAATCTGGTAGGACCCCTAGCCCTTCCAGTGCTCTACCCCCGTTACTTAATTTGTGAGGCTATACCTAAATATATTTCGGGGAGTACCAGCTATCTCCAGGTTTGATTAGCCTTTCACTCCTATCCACAGATCATCCGGGAAGTTTTCAACCTTCTACGGTTCGGGCCTTCAGTCGATGTTACTCGACCTTCACCCTGTCCATGGATAGATCACCTGGTTTCGGGTCTACTCCATGCTACTAATTCGCCCTATTAAGACTCGCTTTCGCTACGGCTACACCTGACGGCTTAACCTCGCAACACAGCGTAAGTCGCTGACCCATTATGCAAAAGGTACGCAGTCGAACTTGGGATAAATCGGACGAATCCGAAACAACCCCAATAGTTCTTCCACTGCTTGTAAACAGACGGTTTCAGGTACTATTTCACTCCCCTCACAGGGGTACTTTTCACCTTTCCCTCACGGTACTGGTTCACTATCGGTCGCCGGAGTGTATTTAGCCTTGGAAGATGGTCCTCCCAGATTCCCGCAGGGTTTCACGTGTCCCACGGTACTTGGGAACCTTATCGAGCAAGTTCAACAGATTTCGCTTACAGGGCTATCACCTTCTATGGCCCGCCTTTCCAGGCCGTTCAGCTATCCATTGAATTTTTGACTTGCCGAAGCATCTGCAAACACTTCCAATAAGGCCCCGCAACACCGAACATACAACGCTTGCAGGCTTGAACATATGTCCGGTTTAGGCTGTTCCCATTTCGCTCGCCGCTACTCTGGGAATCGCAGTTGCTTTCTTTTCCTAAGGGTACTTAGATGTTTCAGTTCCCCTCGTTAGCCTCTATCACCTATGTATTCAGTGATAGATGTCCTGGAATTACCCAGGACGGGTTTTCCCATTCAGAAATCTCCGGGTCAAAGCCTGTTTAACGGCTCGCCGAAGCTTATCGCAGTTAACCACGTCTTTCATCGCCATCCGACGCCAAGGCATCCACCGTCTGCCCTTACTAGCTTGGCCATAAAAATTTTCCATTTATGCTTGAGTAAATTATCCTTAGGCACCTTTGAAATTGTAGTACTCTATATTCAGTTTTCAAAGAACAGATTGGGCTTACGCCCTGAGCACAAAGCTCAAAGCTAAAAGCCGAAAGCCCAAAAAAATCCCTAAACTTTCAACTTTGAGCTCTCAACCTTGAACTCTATTTCTGGTGGAGGTGAACGGGATCGAACCGATGACCTCCTGCGTGCAAAGCAGGTGCTCTCCCAACTGAGCTACACCCCCGTACAATTGTAAAACGACGATTGACAATTGAATATTTTCTGGCTCCGCGAATGTTCAATATTCAATTTTCAATATTCAATTGTGATGGTGGGCCTAGTTGGAATTGAACCAACGACCTCACGCTTATCAGGCGTGCGCTCTAACCGAGACTGAGCTATAGGCCCGTTCCCGATTTTGGCTTGCGATTTTAGATTACGAAATTTATTGCTCCGTGATTTCCAAAATCCAATCCCGCCAGGCGGAACCAAAATCCAAATTGCTTTTATTCCCTCAAGACTAAATAGTGATGTTATGTGTAAGAATGACCTAGGATGTCCAGGCACTCAGGTTACTGAGTGCCGGATAACTCCTTAGAAAGGAGGTGATCCAGCCGCAGGTTCCCCTACGGCTACCTTGTTACGACTTCACCCCAATTACCGGCCGTACCTTAGGTACCTGCCTCCCCGTAAACGGGGTTGGCCCAGCAACTTCTGGTACAGTCGACTTTCGTGGTGTGACGGGCGGTGTGTACAAGGCCCGGGAACGTATTCACCGTGGCGTGCTGATCCACGATTACTAGCGATTCCACCTTCATGGAGTCGAGTTGCAGACTCCAATCCGAACTGAGGACTGCTTTTTGGGATTAGCGCCTCCTCGCAGAGTGGCAACCCTTTGTACAGCCCATTGTAGCACGTGTGTAGCCCTGGATATAAAGGCCATGAGGACTTGACGTCATCCCCACCTTCCTCCCCGTTAACCGAGGCAGTCTCTTTAGAGTGCCTAACTTAATATTGGCAACTAAAGACAAGGGTTACGCTCGTTGCGGGACTTAACCCAACATCTCACGACACGAGCTGACGACAGCCATGCAGCACCTGTCACTCTGTTCCGACAGAGTCGGAAAAACCCCGTTTCCGAGGCGGTCAGAGGATGTCAAACCCAGGTAAGGTTCTTCGCGTTGCGTCGAATTAAACCACATGCTCCACCGCTTGTGCGGGCCCCCGTCAATTCCTTTGAGTTTTAGCCTTGCGGCCGTACTCCCCAGGCGGAGAACTTAATGCGTTAACTGCGGCACAGCAGGGGTCAATACCCGCTACACCTAGTTCTCATCGTTTACGGCGTGGACTACCAGGGTATCTAATCCTGTTTGCTCCCCACGCTTTCGCGTCTCAGCGTCAGTATTGGTCCAGAGAGTCGCCTTCGCCACGGGTGTTCCTCCCAATATCTACGAATTTCACCTCTACACTGGGAATTCCACTCTCCTCTCCCATACTCAAGAAAGGCAGTTTCAAATGCACTTCCCGGGTTAAGCCCAGGGCTTTCACATCTGACTTACCAAACCGCCTGCACGCCCTTTACGCCCAGTAAATCCGAACAACGCTTGCACCCTCCGTATTACCGCGGCTGCTGGCACGGAGTTAGCCGGTGCTTCCTCCAGTGGTACCATCAGACCTTCCGGATATTAACCGAAAGGCTTTTTTCCCACTTGACAGAGCTTTACGACCCAAGGGCCTTCTTCGCTCACGCGGCGTTGCTGCGTCAGGGTTTCCCCCATTGCGCAAAATTCCTCACTGCTGCCTCCCGTAGGAGTCTGGACCGTGTTCCAGTTCCAGTGTGGCTGATCATCCTCTCAGACCAGCTAACCATCGTAGCCTTGGTAGGCCATTACCCTACCAACAAGCTAATGGTACGCGAGCCCGTCCCTGAACGGCAACTTTCATGAAGAGGTCACCTTTAATTCCAAGAGCCGAGGCTTATGGAACCATATCCGGTATTAGTCCCGCTTTCGCGGGGTTATCCCAGATTCAAGGGTAGGTTACCCACGCGTTACTCACCCGTGCGCCACTGTACTTCTCCGAGCAAGCCCGGAGTTTCTCGTTCGACTTGCATGTGTTAGGCACGCCGCCAGCGTTCGTTCTGAGCCAGGATCAAACTCTCCACTTAAACTTTAGAGGGCTTTTGACCCTATTTCTTTATTTTGAGACCTACACTACATCACTATTTAGTTTTCAAGGAACAAATGGCTGAAAGCCATATATAAGAATTTAAGGTATCCCCCTGCAAATGTCAAGCTTAAATTAGCATGTCATTATTGTTTATGAAATGCAAAGGAAGAGAGTTTTATACTTATGCTATTTAAAGATGTCAATCTTTTTTTTGCCCATCCCAAAAAAAACAGTCCTTTATTTTATCTAACCAATTCCGACACGGGAACAACATCAAACTCCTCCTTCAGCCTATTCTGATATTTCTCAAGAATTTCAAAGGTTTCATTGTATGGGTGACCGATTCCTATGGCCGAACCAAAGTCTCTTGCAATCCCTAAAAGACGTTCAATCTGTACACGTATCGCCTTGGGGTCTTGGTTATTGTCCAAGAAGAGGGTCCTTTCGGCTGCAGGTAGCCCTATTCTTCTTGCCTGTTCAAAACCAACTGTCCTCATTGTGGTCCGGCTGTCAACATAAAAAAGCCCTCGATTTTTCAATTCCTGGAGAATTAACAGCATTTTCTCCCGGTTTTCCGTAAAAGAAGACCCCATATGGTTGTTTACCCCCTTTGCCCCTCTGATTTCTCTCAAGTTTTTGTTTAAAACTTGCAGGATATCCCTCTCATTCATCGAAAGAAGGAGTGCTCCGCGTCCGGGATCGACTGATGGATAATCCTTTGGCTCCATAGGCTGGTGCAGAATGATCTCCCGTCCTTTATTATTCGCCTCCCGTACAATGATATCAGTGAAGGGGGCAGAAGGTAGGATTGAAAGACTGAGTTCCAGATTCAACTTGAGAAACGAAAAAGCCAAGTCAGAATCATATCCCAAATCATCAATAATAATCGCAACCTTTGGTCGGAGATCTTCTTCCTGGATACTATTCCGAGGCAGGGGCTTACGGATTGTATAATAGGTTTTATTTATTACGCTTTGGGAATCGTTTGTTGGTGGGTGTATTTCTTCGTAGATAGGCGGAGAGACCGTAATGGCAGTGGTCGAAATGTAGAAATATATGCTCAGCAGAATGATAGAGACCAATGATGCAGGCAGGAGTATCAGAAAAAAAAGACGCTTTTTCTTATTCATTGAGAAATTGTCAGGATCCCGACTTGATTTTTGAGAAAATGGTCCAGCTTTTCAGAAGCTGCAAGGCCTGGCGAACCTGGTTATCCTTCTCGAGAAGCATCTTGACTTTTTGGTTATTTTCTTCCTTTGGTTTCTTTTCATTGGTTTTCTTGGCATTGCCCTCTTCTAAAGGTATGTGTCCCTTCAGGTCTTCTTCTCTGATAAAGTGGGGGGACTTTTTTTTCGCTTTCTTTTCGGGGGCCACGAATGGTATCTCAATATCGGGTGTGATCCCGCTTGACTGAATCGACTTGCCGCTTGGCGTATAGTACCGGGCCGTGGTTAGACGCAGGCCAGAGCCATCGGAGAGAGACAGGATCGATTGCACCGAGCCTTTCCCGAAAGTTCTGGTACCTAAGATTATGGCCTTTTTATTGTCCTGCAGGGCCCCTGCCACAATTTCCGCGGCGCTGGCGCTCCCCCCGTTGACTAAGACAATTATGGGGTATTCCCTATCTTTCTTGTTCTTGTGAGCTGTGGCCTTTATATTGTGAGATTTTTCCCTCCCTTTGGTGCTGACGATAACACCAGAATCGAGAAATTGGTCAGAAACTTCTATTGCCTGGGATAAGAGCCCTCCAGGGTTGTTCCTCAGATCTATGATCAAGCCTTTCAACGTACCGTCCTTCTCGAGTATCTCAAGGGCTGACGAGAGGTCGTTGGCCGTTTTACTTTGAAAATTTGAAATCCTAATATATCCAATACCAGGGGAAAGGGAGTAGTGCCGCACACTTTTCAGAGGGATGACTCCCCTTGTAATTGAGAGTTCCAAGGGCTTATCCATCCCTTCTCGCACAATGGTTAAATTGACCTTGCTCCCTTCAGGACCTCTGATCTTCTTTACCGCCTCTATTAGACCCATATCCTGTGTTGACTCACCCTCCACCTTAATAATTTTGTCTCCCGCCTTCATCCCTGCCTTATCGGCCGGCGTTCCCTCAATGGGGGATACTACGGTCAGAATCTTGTCCTTGATAGTTATCTCAACCCCTATCCCGGAAAAACTTCCCTTGGTCTCGGTCATCAGTTCTTTATATTCTTCCTTTGTCATAAACGATGAGTGGGGATCAAGGCTTTGAATCATCCCTTTTATGGCCCCGTATATCAGTTTCTGAGAATCCTGGGGTTCAACATAGTTTTTTTCCACCTGTCTGAGTACTTCGGTGAAGATTTCAATATTCTTGTACACCTCTTCAGTATCAGCTTCGACCTTGGCGCCATTGCCGTTAAAAAAAAGGAGTCCCCCCACAAAGAGAGATATCAAGGCAATATTTGCGACTAATTTTCTATTGAGAATTAACATTTCCTGCTCCTTATCATTTTACGCCCTGCTATTTCCCGCCGGGCCGGTTTGCCGAGTGTTCAGTTAAAAATATATCCGTTCGAAGTGTCCAATCCCCAACTCAGATTACAAGAGATCTAATTAATTTGGTCGGCAATGGCAATACAAAAATGCACATCAAACCTATTTGGCCTTTAGCCACTCTTGGGGATTCACGCTTTTTCCAGCCCTTCTGATCTCAAAGTAGAGCTTTGCCCCCCCTGAAGCCCCCTTCCCTCCAATCTGGCCGAGGACGTCTCCCTCTTTTACCACATCCCCTTCTATCTTATTCCTTTGGGAAAGATGTCCTGATACGGTGAAAAAACGTGAGCCGTGATTTATAATAACGAGCTCACCGTAGCCTTTAAGCCTTCCTGAAAAGGCGACAACCCCTGGGAAAATGACCTTTACATCTGAACTCGGAACCCCTTCAATAACAATTCCCTTATACCCTCCCGGCCTTGCGGATCCAGGGATCTTTTGATCTCCAATTACCTTCCCTTTAAAGGGATAAGGGAGTTTACCCTTAAAGTCTTCAAAATGACAAGGCCGATTTATTGCGTAATCATCTTTTTTCTCAATATTTATTAGAGTCTGTTTCAGGCCTTCTGCTGCGGCTTGTAATTCCAGAACTGCTGTTTCATAGAATTCTTTTTCATTGTGGATTTTCATCAAACAAAGGACTTTTTTCTCAAGCTCTTCTTTTAATGACAGCAGGCGAGCCTTCTTTTCACTGCTAATATTTCTGATCTCAGTTAGCTTTGCCTCTGTCCTCGAAATCTCCTCCTGGTGTCCTTGTGCCTGCCTTGCCGCGCTGATCAGGGCCATTCTGTCCTCTTCCATGATGGCCCTGAGATATTTCACCCTCCGCCAAAACTGGGTTATATCCGTTACCTCGGCCAAAGTCCTAATATAGCCCACTCTGGTGTGCTTATACAGCTTCACCAGCTTCCTCGAAACTTTAATCTCAATATCTCTTGATGACTGCTTCAAAGCTGCTAACTTTCGCCTAAGCACACCAATGTTGGCCTCTGCACGATGTAACTTCTTGCTTAATTCAGCCACTGCTCCTCTCTTTTTTGCGACCTCCTGCTCTAAACTGGCCAATTCGCCTAACAGATCCTTCTCCTGTGAGTCGATTTTCTTAAGTTTTTTCTTTTCGCTTGAGAGTTTTAACTCGATTTTTTTGATCTGCCCTTGATTTCTATTTGACACTCTTGCTGCATCGGCATGAGCAAATCTTAATAAAATACCAAGGTTTATTATAAGACTCGATAAAATCAGGCATCTTGCCAATGGAAAAAAGGTTTTTTTCTTCATACTTCAAAAAAGCGGCCTATAGCGATAAAGCTGCCTATCACCCCTAAGACCGTACCTAAAATAAGGATTAAAATCAGATATCCGGCGGGCAGGAAGACAAAATCAAGGGGGGCAAGACCTAAAAGGGAGATATGCGTGGGGAGAATGAGATAGCCTAAGAAGAGCGTCAGGACAGCTAAAATTCCCCCTATGGTGCCTTGAATCATTCCTTCTAACAAAAATGGTGATTTGACAAACCAGTCTGTGGCGCCTACCAATTTAAGTATTTCAATCTCATCTTTACGTGAATAGAGAGTCAACTTAATGGTGTTGGTGACTATGAAAACGACACATAAGCATAAAAGACCCCCTATTATAAAACCGATTAGCCTGACTACGTCCAGGAAGCCTTCGAGCTTCTTTAGCCATTCCTTACTATATTGCACCTCTTCGACACCATCTAATTTCTCCAGTTCTCCCTTTATTTTTTCAGGATTAACTCCATAAGTCCCTTTGCTCCCAAAAACAACTTCATATGATGCAGGAAGCGGGTTACGCTCTAAACGGCTTAAGAACCCTGCATCGTCCCCTAAGGCGGCTCTCAAATCTTTCAAAGCTTCTTCTTTGGATATGAATCGCTTGATTTCGGCTCCAGGCAAACCCCTGATGAAGGAATCGACCTTGTCTCTCCTGTACTCACTAATTCCATCCTTAAGGTAAATTGACATGGAAAGGGCGCTTCCCCATCGCTGAAGCCAGTTGTTAAGGTTACCGAAAAGCAACAGGAAAAGGCCTAAAATCAACAGGGACGCGACTATAGTACCCAGGCTCAGGATATGAACACTCAGATTTTTCCTGATATTGATAAGCGCCTGTCTTACAAAATAGGACCTCAATTTTGGCTTCCTTCATTCTCCATTTTACACTTTTATACCATTCGTACTGAGAGCGGCTTTTTTTAGGCACATTAAAGTGTATCCTCGGAGATTTTTCCATGATTCAAGACGATTGTTCTGCAGTCCGTGCCTTGCAGAAGTTCTTGGCTGTGAGTGGCAACGACTACAGTGGTGCCCTTCCGATGTATGCTCTTGAACAGCTCCATTATTTCCATCGTCAACTGTGGATCTAAATTTCCTGTTGGCTCATCGGCTAAGAGAATCAGGGGGTCTTTTACGATTGCTCTTGCGATAGCCACCCTTTGCTGTTCTCCTCCAGACAACGAAAGGGGGTATGCCTTCTCTTTGTCGGCCAGACCCACCAACCTGAGTGTTTGATGGGTCTTTTTCCTGATAAACTTAGGCCGCAGGCCGATTACCTCCAAAGCAATGGCCACGTTTTCAGATACCGTTTTTTTGGGAAGCAACTTAAAATCCTGGAACACAAAGCCGATCTTCCGGCGCAGGAGATCAAGTTTTGGCCTGCTGATCCTATTCAGGTTGATAGCATTTATAAGTATGTAACCGCTGGCGGGTTTTTCGGCTCCGAAGATCAATCTGAGAAGGGTCGTTTTTCCGGCGCCGCTCGGGCCGGTCACAAAAACAAATTCTCCTTGGCGAATTCTCAGCCTGATATCATTTAGCGCGACATTGGGGCCGAATTTTTTGGACAGGTCAAATAGCTGAATCATGTTTGGTCATTACGGGTTGCGGGTTACGGGTTCCAGGTTCAAATTTAAAACCGCACCGTCCTACTATAACTTTAGTCACCTACACCTAATAAGTGCCCATGGCCCTCTGCAGTCTGGCTCTGGCCAGATGGTACTGATAGAGCGCAGTATAGTAAAAGACTCTCGCATCGGACAAATATCTCTGAGCATCAAGTACTTCAACTGAAGTGCTTACCTGGGCCTTATAACGCTCCTGGCTAACTCTCAGGTTTTCTTCACCCTGTTCGACGGCCTTACGTGTAATCGGAATGTTTGTCTCTGCTGTTTCTATGTTTAGCACCGAATCTTTTATTTGAAGCTGTATATCTTGTTCCATTTGCATCTTGGTCTTCAAGAGTTCATTCTTAATGCTTTCTTGCTGTTTTACTGCATAATAAGTCTTGCCCCATTCCCAGAATGTCCACTTCAAAGCAGCTTGTGCTGCCCAGTTGCTTGGCTCGTGCCCGCCCCCTCCATTCACCGAAGGGCTGTCGCCCTCCTTTGTATATTCCCAAACAAACACAATCTCGGGATAGTTTTTGCTCTCGGTTATATTTATCACCTGGTCTGTCTGAAGGAGATTATTGTCTATAAGCTTTATTTCGGGGCGGTTTTTGAGAGCCTCTTCAAGGTATGCCTGAAAGTCCCCCTTTTGTACTTCATGGACCTCGATGTCTACAATATCTACCTCGGCGTTCACAGGTCTGGATAAAATCGTATTTAATGTAGAACGGGCCAATCGGGCCGCATTTCGGGCTCTTACCACGTATTGCTTTGCATTCCCGGCTTCCACTTCTGACTGCAACAGGTCATTTATGGGAATCATCCCTACCTCGTAAAAATTCCGTGCTACTTCCGCATGAGATTCAAGAGCCTCGGCCGCCTTCTCCGCTGTTTCCACGGCGTTGTCCGCTGTCAGGATATCGAAGTAGGCTGTTTTTGTGTTTAAGGCCAGGTCGAGAGTCTCCAATTGAACCTCCAGCTCAGACTGATCGATGCCCAGTTCGGCAAGCCTGTATGAACTGACCAGGGCAAATCCGGTAAAGACAGGCTGTGTTACAGTCCCTTTCCACTGATAATTATTCAAGCTTCCAATTTCAGTATTAAAGGCCTCTGTTCTCAGCATGTTCTTCCACCCATACCTGGCATAACCATACGATGTGCTCAATTTGGGAAGGAAATCCGCCCTGGCCTGGTTCTTCACATACTGGGCCTGGTCGATGATTTCCTTCTTCGCCTTGAGTTTCCAGTTATTGGCCAATGCCTCTTTGACACATTCGTCCAGGGTGTAGACTTTTTTGTCCGCTGCCAGCCCGCCTCCAGGGAAAAAAGTTAGGGACAGGATGAAAAGCACCCCTGACCAGA
Source organism: Desulfobacteraceae bacterium (assembly GCA_030611815.1). GTDB lineage: Bacteria > Desulfobacterota > DSM-4660 > Desulfatiglandales > Desulfatiglandaceae > Desulfacyla. The sequence goes on along the minus strand of JAUWPC010000032.1, from coordinate 4,918 downwards.
CCAGAGAAGTTTTGACCGTCATTTCCTTTTCCTCCATTTTCTTTTATATCGTTGGATATTCATTAAAACAGGCCTCGAAGGATGTCAATGTAAACATGGTATTTTAACAGGCATGCTCTAAAAGATTTCCAGTTTTATAGCGCCTCTGACTTTGGCGTTCTGTCGCCCCCGTTTTCATATGAACTTTGGCTTTATTCCACGAATTTGAAATAAAGGTGCCAATTCGTGGTTCATAATTCGTGAACCAATGCCTTGTATTTTATGGTAAACGAGATTATTATAGAGATCTTTGACAAATGTTTCCCGCTTCAGCGGGAGTCAAGATCAAGTCGAAGATCCCGGATTTTGAGCGGGGGAAGGCGATCCCGCCCAGGCAGGAGCCAAAAGGGGGCGTTTTGCAAAGGTCTCATTATGGGGTAGCCAGATACGGCCTCGTCTTCAACTGTTCGGATTTTTTGAAGGATATATGAAGGAGATATTTTGAAAGCACTTCTGATCTACCCTGAGTTCCCAGACACATTCTGGAGTTTTAAGCACGCACTTAAGTTCATTCACAAAAAGGCCGCCTTCCCTCCACTCGGCCTGCTCACATTGGGAGCGATGCTGCCGAAAGAATGGTCAACCCGCTTAATTGATCTGAATGTTAAACCAGTCACTGAAAGGGATCTCGCATGGGCTGATGCTGCGTTTATCAGCGGGATGTCTGTTCAAAGGGATTCAGCTCATCAAATCATTGCCCAGTGCAAGGAGGGAGGGCTTAAAGTCGTTGCTGGAGGACCGCTCTTCACCAGCGGGTATGAGGAGTTTGATCAGGTCGATCACTTTGTGCTCAATGAAGCCGAACTGACCCTGCCTCTTTTTTTGGCGGACCTGGAACGGGGATCTGCTAAGCCGGTCTACAAAACTGCCGAATTTTCCAACATCTCGAAAACACCGGCTCCCCTGTGGGAGTTGGCTGATATGAAGCGATATGCCGCAATGAATATTCAGTTTTCAAGGGGTTGCCCCTTTGATTGCGATTTTTGTAACGTGACGGTCCTTTTTGGACACAGACCTCGCATTAAGAGTTCCGGGCAGGTTATTGCAGAGCTGGATGCCCTTTACGGGCTGGGATGGCGTGGGCAGGTCTTTTTTGTAGACGACAACTTCATAGGTAACAAGAGGTATCTCAAAACACAACTCTTGCCAGCGTTGGTTGAATGGCGAAAAGACAAAAAAGGAATACGTTTTAATACTGAAGCCTCTGTAAATCTGGCCGATGACAGGCAATTGATGGAGATGATGGTTCAAGCCGGGTTTGATACGGTCTTTGTAGGGATCGAAACACCTGATGAGGGGGGCCTGGCTGAATGCAACAAAAAGCAGAACAAAAACCGCGATTTGATCGAAAGTGTAAAGCGTATTCAACGAGCGGGATTACAGGTGCAGGGGGGCTTCATTGTCGGATTCGACAGCGACACTCAATCTATTTTTCAACGGCAAATCGATTTTATCCAGAAAAGCGGGATCGTGACCGCAATGGTCGGTCTGCTTCAAGCCCCTGTTGGCACAAGGCTCTATGAGCGTTTAAAGCAGGAGGGGCGGTTGGTCGGTAATACATCCGGAGATAATGTGGATGGCACCACGAACATCATCACCCGAATGGATCTTGATACGTTGCGCGAGGGTTACAGGAACATAATGCTCCATATCTATTCGCGCAAGCACTACTATCGACGGGTCAAAACGTTCCTTAGAGAGTATAAGGCGCCAAAGATCAAGATTCCGCTCGACTATCAGAGTATCCTTGCCTTCTTTCGGTCCAACATCCGCTTAGGCATTATTGGAAGCGAGCGATTCCAGTACTGGGGGCTTTTGTGGTGGACGCTCTTTAGACGTCCTGGGCTCCTCCCATTGGCAGTTACTTTTGCTATTTACGGGTATCATTTCCGGAAGGTCAGCACTTCGCATATCGTTTGACAGGCAGTAGGGGCACAACCCCGCCGCTGGCCGCAAAAGCTGCCCATCTGAGTTACGAGTTGCGGGTTACGGGTTGCAGGTTACGCATTCCAGGTTGCGGGTTAGTGCGTAAAGATTTCAGTTTCAAACACCTTTGCTCAGGCACCTTAGGAGGCTGTCCGAGAATGAGAAATTTTTTACAAGGTCAAGGAAGGCGAAGATTTTAACCGCAGGAATACATTGAGTATTTTGAGGATTAAAATCTGAGCCTGACGCAGAGATTGCGAAAAATAGCCATTCTCGGGCAGCCTCTTAGGCACTAATTGTCACTAAACGATCATATGGAGGCGTGAATATTGGCTTTTATTACTGTGGATCAGGAGAAGTGTAATCAGGACGGTATCTGCGTGGCAGAATGCCCGGGCCGTATCATCCAGATGGACCCTGAGGACGAGTACCCGAGGGCCACATCCGATTTTGGGGATTTCTGCCTGAGGTGCGGTCATTGCGTAGCCGTATGTCCTACAGGCGCCATGAGGCTCGACTGGTTTGGCCCCGAAGAATGTAAACAGATCAAACAGGAATTGGGCGTGACACCGGAACAGGCTGAACAGCTTTTGTGCGGAAGGCGGTCTATCCGGGCGTTTAAGGAAAAGAGTGTGCCACGGACCGTCCTGGAAAAACTCCTCGAAGTTGCCTGTTCGGCCCCATCGGCCAAGAATCAGCAGCCATGGCACTGGATAGTGGTGGAGGACCCTGCGGAGGTTCGGAGACTGGCCAGCATGGTTGTCGACTCGATCCGGAGGGCCATCAAAAAAGCTCCGGAAGAAGCGGAAGCCATGGGGCTTCCTCGAGTTGTTGCTTCCTGGGATGAAGGATATGACCGCATTTGCAGGGGGGCGCCCCATATTATCGTCGCCCACGCCGATAAAAACTGGCCTTTCAGCACTGAGGATTGCACATTGGCCCTCAGCCTCCTTGATTTGTACGCAACAAGCATAGGCCTTGGGGCCTGTTGGGCCGGCTATTTCTATAAGGCCGTAAATGCCTATCCCCCATTATTCGAGGCCTTAGGTCTCCCTTCTGATCATCTCGCATTTGGAGCAATGATGTTAGGATATCCCAAATTCAGCTATCAGCGCATCCCTCCCCGCAATCCAATCCGGGTAAATTGGATTGGATAGAGCCTAACCTTCGAAAATATCATCCGGAAAACGGTCCAGCCTTCTCATGCCGTTTGCTGTGACCAGCCAGGTATTCTCAATCCCCATCACCCCCTTCCCGGGAATGACAACTTTGGACTACAGGGCTACGGTCACCCCTCGGGCGACTTAAAACCGAGCCAACCTGATTTGTCGCTAAAAGAAAAATTGAATAAGGCCTGTCTTGCCGTTGATCTGCCCCCCTCCTTGATCATCTGATAATAGGCCCTGCTGGATATTTTTCGTTCAAAGGTCCGAACTAATATTACTATTTATATAATATAGTTTATCATTCCTATAATTGAAGTTAAACTATATTTTCAATAAATTGATCTTGACAAGCAAGCATGTATCTTGTATACTCATCCCTGCGATCCTCTAATATTTCAAATCAGGAGATAACAACCATGGCCAGAATAGATTTAGAGGCATTGAAATCACATCTCTGGGAGTCTGCCAATATTCTCAGGGGGAGCATTGATGCCTCGGACTACAAGAACTACATCTTTGGCCTGCTATTCCTGAAACGTCTGTGTGATGTCTTTGACGAAGAATTAGACATGTTGCAGAAGGAAAACCATGTAGATTTGAAAGATCCGGATAATTTTAGCTTCCATGTTCCTGAAAAGGCCCACTGGTCATACTTGAAGACGTTGACCCAGAATCTTGGCGAAGCCATTAACAAAGCCAATGACGCTTTGGAAGAGGCCAATCCGGAGATGTTAGAAGGTGTGCTCTCAACCGTGGATTTCAATGATAAAGACCGTCTTCCCGACGTTATATTATCCGCACTGATTGCCCATTTCTCAAAAATCCAACTCGGCAACAAGGATCTGGAAAACCCTGACATATTAGGGGATGCCTATGAATACCTGATTGCTCAATTTGCCGATGATGCAGGCAAAAAGGGGGGAGAATTTTATACGCCAAAAGAGGTGGTGACCCTCCTTGTAGAGATCTTGGATCCTAAGGAAAAGATGCGCATCTGTGATCCTACCTGCGGGTCAGGGGGCATGCTTGTCCAGTCGGTCTATCATCTCAGAGAGGGAGGGCAAAACCCTAAAAACATCTCTCTCTTTGGCCAGGAGAGAAATATAGGGACCTGGGCCATTTGTAAAATGAATATGTTGCTCCATGGGTTGTTGAGTGCCAGGCTGGAAAAAGGAGATACCCTGAGATCACCCAAACTCACAGTAGAACAGGGACAGCTCATGGAGTTCGATATTGTGATTGCCAATCCACCTTTTTCTCTCAAGAACTGGGGTTATGAGGAGGCCCAGCATGACCCTTATCGGCGGTTCCGGTTCGGTATCCCGCCCAAGGGTTATGGGGATTATGCCTTTGTACAGCATATGATCGCAACCCTGAACCGCAAAGGCCGTGCCGGAGTCGTGCTTCCTCACGGTATCTTATTCCGCGGAGGGGCTGAGGGAAAGATAAGAAGAGGATTTTTAGAGGAGGACCTGTTAGAGGCGGTTATTGGGCTTCCAAGCAACCTGTTTTTCGGGGCCAGCATCCCTGCCTGTCTTTTTATTATCAATAAGAACAAACCTAAGAAGCGTAAAGGTAAAGTCTTCTTCCTTTATGGGGCCAATGACTATTTAGAAGGAAAAAACCAGAATAAGCTCAGGAGGGAAGATATTGAGAAGGTTGTTAATGCTTACAGGGAGTACAGGGTAATAGAAAAATATTGTAGGCCGGTATCTTTAGATGAGATTCGCGGCAATGACTATAATCTGAACATTACCAGATATATCGATATCACCGAAGAGGAAGAG